>VGRB01000128.1 GCA_016875475.1 Deltaproteobacteria bacterium | reverse complement strand
TGTTAGTCGATTCGTTCTTCGCGCTGCACGAAACCGCCTTTCTGATCCGTCATCGTTCCCCCGTCACCCTGCACGCTTGAACTGGAACAGGTGATGCCCGAGCAGCACGAAGTCGCCGCTCTGGACGGCGGTCCTGCCTCGGATCCTGACGTAGCAGCCGTTGGTGCTGCCGGCGTCCTTCAACACGCACCCGGTCCCGGTCCACTGGAACGCGGCGTGCCGCGACGACACGAACGGGTCGTCGGGGAGCACGATGTCCCCGCTGGTCCGGCCGAGCGTCGTCTCCGGCGTCCGGAGGAGGTGCCCCTCGATCACGACGTCGGACGGCCCGAGCCGCAGCAGGCGCCCGAAGTGGTCGGACGTCGTGCCGGCGGTCCCGAGCCAGGCGGCTCCGTCGGTCGTCGGCTGGGGCCGGGGGATGCCGACCTGCACCGCGAACAGCGCGTGCCCGATCCGGACATGGTCGCCGTCCACCACGGCGCGCTGGCCGTTCACGCGGACGAACGTGCCGTGCCGCGTCCCGAGGTCCTCCAGGAACACCACGTCGCGGCCGACCTCAAGCGTGGCGTGGCGGTCCGCCACGCGGGGGTCGTCGGGGATCGTCACCTCGGGCCCGAGGCGCCCGAGCGTGTTCACGCCGTCCCTGAGCGGATGCTCCGGCCCCGGCCCGCCGTCGGCCCGGATCGACACCAGCGCGCAGCCGGAGTCGCCCGTCACCGGCCCGCGGGTGGGCTTGAACCCCGCCATGGACTGCTCGAGCGGCTTCCCGCAATTCAGGCAGTAGGTGAAGATGGGCTCGTTCTCCATCCCGCAGTGGACGCACCGGATCATCGCATCTCCTCCTCGCCCGGGGCTGCTCGAATCGCCGTTCCGGGCTTCGTTCCGGGCCGTGCCGGGATGCCGAAGCGGGGGGCCACCGGACGCTTGCGAATCCTAGCATTGCGTCCTAGAATCGTAAAGCCTTCGCGGAGCCTGCAAGTTGACCTCGTGCCCGGCTTGCGCCAAGGAGTCCCCCGACGGCAGTCGCTTCTGCCCGTTCTGCGGGACCAAGCTGCCCGAACCCGCAAGGCGCTCCTCCGATCCCCTGATCGGTCGCGTGATCGACGGCAAGTACGCCGTGCTGGAGCGCATCGGCAGCGGCGCAATGGGCAACATCTACAAGGCCGAGCACAAGGCCCTGTCCAAGGTGGTCGCGCTGAAGGTCCTCCACCGCCACCTCGTGCGGGAGGAGAGCCACGTCAAGCGCTTCCACCGGGAGGCGCGCGCCGCGTCCCGCCTGTCCCACCCGAACTGCATCACGGTCCTGGACTTCGGCCAGACCGAGGACGGGTGGTCCTACATCGCGATGGAGTACCTGCCCGGACGCGACCTCTGCCGGATCCTGTTCGAGGAAGGGCCGATGGCCCCGGAGCGTGCCGCGCACATCATCGCCCAGGTGCTCGACGCGCTCGACGAGGCGCACTCGAACGGCGTGATCCACCGCGACCTCAAGCCCGAGAACGTGATGATCGAGAAGCTCCGGTCGGACCCGGACTTCGTCAAGGTGCTCGACTTCGGGATCGCCAAGATCCAGGACTTCGCGGGCCACCAGAACTCGTCGTTCAAGACCGCCACGGGGATGGTGTTCGGGACGCCCGAGTACATGTCGCCGGAGCAGATCCGGGGCGAGGACCTCGACGGCCGCTCGGACCTGTATTCGCTCGGCGTCCTGCTCTACCAGATGCTCTCGGGCGCGCTGCCGTTCCAGGGCGAATCGGTCCTGGAGGTCGCCACCGCGCACCTGACCCAGCAGCCCCCCCCGCTGCGCGAGAAGCGGCCGGACCTGGCGGCCTCGGTCTGCGGCGTGGTCGCGCGCCTCATGTCGAAGAAGCGCGAGGACCGCTACCAGAACGCGCAGGAGGCCCGCGCGGCGCTGCTCGAGGCGGTCCGGCGCGACACGCCGAGGCCGGTTCCCGTGTCCGAGGCGACCGCGCCGATGCCCGTGTTCTCGCGCACGACCAGCAAGGTGGCCAAGCCGGAGCCCGTGGAAGAGCCCGAGAAGGTCGAGCCGACCATGGTGCTCCAGGACCCGCCGCAGTTCCCGATCACCGCGACCAAGCGGGGCATGACCAGCTTCCGCGGCCTCCTCGTGATCATGCTCATCCTGGCGTCCACCGCGGCCCTGACGTTCTTCGCGGTGAACTGGTTCACGACCAATCCCTGACGGATCCCTGGGGGCGTCACGGAGGCGCCGCATGTCCGCCCTCGAGACCGAGGTCAAGCTGACCGTTCCGGACGCGGCGGCGTTCGAGCGCGTGCTGGCAGCCGCGGGGCCCCCGGCGAGCGTGACGGACCAGCTCAACGTCTACCTCGACACCGTGGATCGGCGGGTCGTGGCCTCCGGCATGTCGCTCCGGCTTCGCATCGCCCGGGGGGGGCAGGCCACGTGGACCCGGAAGAGACGTCGCGGCAAGGAGCGCGGGGCGTTCGTGGCCGAGGAGGCGGAGGCGCCTGCCGACCGGGAGGCGGCCGTGGCGTGGAGCCGCGCCGGCAGCGGGTTCGCGCTGCCGGACCTGCCGGAGCTTTCCGACGTCGTTCGGGCGGTCTCGGGCGCACCGTTGACCGTGGTCACGTGGTCGCTGACCCGCCGCACCGCGTGCGGGATCGCGCCGGGGCTCGAAGTCGAGCTGGACGAGACCCGCTACCCGGACGGGACCACGGACTGGGAGATCGAGGCCGAGCACCACGACCCGGAAGCGGCCCTCGCGGCGGTCGAGGCGCTCTGCGCCGCGGCGGGCGTGCGGGCGGAGCCGTCGAAGACGAGCAAGCAGGCCCGGGCCCGCGCGCACTTCCTGTCCGGCGCGCCGATCCCGGTCGACGCGGTGGACCCGTGAGAGCTTGTGAGGAAACACAAGCTGTTGCGGGGCGATCGGGCGCAAGCCCCTGGACGGCGCTCGCCGCGGGTGTCGCGGCGTTCCTGCTCTACGCCGCGCTGCTCCCGCAGTCGGTCGGCTGGCTCGACGCGCCGGAGCTGCTCGCGGCGGGATCGAACCTCGCCCAGCCCCACCCGCCCGGCCATCCGGCGTTCGTGGCCGCGCTCAAGGCGTTCCTGCTGCTCCCGGCCGGCGACGCCGCCTTCCGCGGGAACCTGTTCTCGGCCGTGCTCGGGGCGGTCGCGGCGGCCTTGACCGCGGCGATCGCCGGGGTGCTCGCGACGAGCGCCGCAGGGGACCGTGCGCCGCGCTGGACGATCGAGGCCGCGGCCCTGTCGGCGGGCCTGGGCCTGGCCGCGTGCGGGTCGGCCGCGATCCAGTCGCTGTCGCTGGAGGTCTACACCCTGAACGCCGCGCTCTCGCTCGGGGCGCTGCTCCTCGCGATCCTGCGTCCCGGCGACGCGCGCGCGGCCGTGCCCGTCGCGGCCATGCTGGGCCTGGGACTCGCGAACCACCACCTCCTGACCGTGCTCGCGATGCCCGGCCTCGCGGTCGCGTGGCTCCGGCGCGGGTGCCTCCGCGGGGTCGCGATCGGCGCGGCGGCGGCGATCCTCGTCGCCGCCGGGACCTACGCCTTCCTCGCCGCGCGGTCCGCGGCCGGGGCGTGGCCCGCGTGGGCCGACGCGTCGAGCCTCGACGGGCTGCTGTGGGTCGCGTCCGCGCGGGTCTTCGCGGGGTCCGTCGGCGGCTTCGGGGAGGGGGGGATCGCGGCGAACGCGGCCTCGGCGCCGGCGCTCGTCGCGCAGGTCCTGTCGCCGCTCGCGCCGGCACTCGCCGCGTGGGCGTGCGTCGCCCTGTGGCGGCGGGGGGGCGGGCGTCCGGCGGCCGCGGTCGCGCTGCTCGTCGCGGGGAGCCTCGCGTCCAAGGTGATGATGGGCATCCTCGACCCGGACAACCCCGACGATCACGGGTACTTCCTGGCCGCCATGGCCGGGACGACCGCGCTCGCGGCCGCGGGCGCGGCGGCCCTGGTCGGCGCGGCGGCCCGCCTCCGGCCGGGCGCGGCGCGGGCCGCGATCGGCGCCGGGGGCGTCGCATGCCTCGCCGGAACGGCCGTGTTCCCGGCCGCGGCGGGCGCCCCGGTCCTGGAGGAGCGGTCGCACGAGCCGGACACCGCGGCGGTCGGCCGGGTCGCGTTCGGGGACGCGCCGGTCCGGTCGGCGCTGCTCCTGTCCCACTACCCGGTCTTCTTCCTGGCGACGGAGCGGGGAGCGGTCGAGGGCGCCCGCCCCGACGTGACGGTGGTCCAGCAGGGGTTCAACCGCAGGGCGCGCGGGGGGGGGGCGTACGCCGCGCGCGTTGCGAGCGACGATCCGGACCTCGCGGGGCTCGCCGGCGCGTTCGTGTCGACGGGGGCGCTGGACTGGGGGGAGGTCGTGCGCCTCGCGGGCCGCCGGCCGGTGGGCGTCGAGGCGGACCCGGACCTTCGCGCGCCGCTCGGCGACCTGCGCTTCGCCGGCTGGACCTGGGAGGTCGCGCCGGGCGCGCCGCCGGACCCCGCTGGGGCCGCGGCACGCGCGCGGGCGCACGTGGACGCGCTCCGGCGCGCCGCGCCAGCCTGGCCGCGGCCTGGGACCGAGACGAGGCGCGTGCTGCTCAGGAACCTTGCCGCGTCCGCGACGTGGCTGTCCGGGAGAGGGGAGGGCGAGGCCGCGTCGGTGCTGCTGGCGGCCGCCGCGGAACTGGCGCCGAACGACGCGACCGTGCGCGCGATGCGAACCGGCGCGGTCTTGGCGCCCCCGAAGCCGTGACGCTACCATCGTCCCGTGGACCGCCACGTCGACGAGTTCGTGTTCCACCTGCGAAGCCAGCGGGGCCTGTCGCCGAACACGATCGCCGCGTACTCGCGGACGCTGTCGCGGCTCGCGGGGTTCCTGAAGACGGACCGGCCGGAGAGCGTGACGCGCGACGACGTGGAGCGCTTCGTGCGCAAGGCCCAGTCGAATGGGCTCGCCGCGCGCAGCCTCGCGCAGATGGTCGTGGCGATCCGGCAGTTCTTCCGCTACGCGATCGAGGCGGGGTGGATCGCCGAGAACCCGACCGGGGACGTGGAGATCCCGCGCTACCGGAAGCGCCTGCCCCTGGTGCTGTCCGCGACGGAGACCGGCGCGGTGCTCGAGGCGCCGGACGAGGCCACGCCGGTCGGACTCCGCGACCGCGCGATCCTGGAGCTGCTGTACGGGTCCGGGCTGCGGGTGTCCGAGGCGCTCGGGCTCGACCTCGCGCAGATCAACCTGGTGCAGAACTTCGTGATCGCGCGCGGGAAGGGGCGCAAGGAGCGCATCGTGCCGATCTCCGACCCCTGCCGGGAAGCGGTCGCGCGCTGGCTGCGGGACGGCCGGCCCCGGATGCTGACCGCGGCGAAGCGGGTCGCGATCCGCGGCCGCCGGGACCCGCTCTTCGTGACCGCCCGCGGCACCGTGCTGACGCGCCAGGGCCTGTTCAGGAACCTCCGGAAGTACGGCATCGAGGCCGGCGTGCGCTGGCTGATCTCGCCGCACAAGCTGCGGCACTCGTTCGCAACGGACCTGGTCGAGGGCGGCGCGGACCTGCGCGTGGTCCAGGAGATGCTCGGGCACGCGGACATAGCGACGACCGAGATCTACACGCACGTCAGCCGCAAGCACCTGAAGGACGTCTATCGGCGGGCGCACCCCCGCGCTTGACTTCGGGGAGTCGGCTCATACAATCGGACCGGCTTCGCCCGACATCGCCGGGCGACGTCAAGGAGACCGCATGGGGACTGCGACCGGCGCCGGCCGGCCCGGCTCGATCATCCTCGCGAGCATCGACGAGGTGATGAACTGGGGCCGCAAGAACTCGCTCTGGTACCTGCTGTTCGCGACCGCCTGCTGCGGCATCGAGCTGATGCAGACCGGCGGCCCGCGGACCGACCTCGACCGCTTCGGCGTCGTGTTCCGCGCGTCGCCGCGGCAGGCCGACTTCATGATCATCGCCGGGACCATCACCTACAAGATGGCCTCGCGCGTCCGCCGCCTGTACGAGCAGATGGCCGAGCCGAAATGGGTCGTGTCCATGGGGAGTTGCGCCAACTGCGGCGGGCTGTTCGTGCCGTCGTACAGCGTGCTGAAGGGCGTGGACCAGGTCATCCCGGTGGACGTCTACATCCCCGGCTGCCCCCCCCGTCCCGAGGCCCTGGCCGAAGGAATCCTGAAGCTCCGCGAGAAGGTCGGCCAGGAGCGCCGCCTGTCGGGGGGCCCCGCTGCGCGCCCGTCCGATTCAATCGCGGGCGGGCCGCGGGCGGGGTGAACGCCCGCGGCCCGAGGGCGCGCAGGGGGGCTACCTTGCGGCCCGCAGCCGATCGAACGTAGCCTCCCCCCCCCGGATCGTCATCACCGGCCGGCCGACCAGCGTCTTCCCGAGGAACGGCGTGTTCTTGCCCCTGGACGCGAGCGCCGCCGGAGTGACCTCCCACTCGACCGCGCGGTCGAGCAGCACGAGGTCCGCGGGCCGGCCGGGCGCGATCGACCCGCCGGGCAGGCCGAGCACGCCGCGCGGGCCCACGGCCAGCGCGCGCAGGGCCGCGGTCAGGGGCAGCTCGCCGGCTAGCACGAGCCGGTTCAGCAGTGCGAACGTGGTCTCGATCGTGCTCGCGCCGGGCACGGCGAGGTCGAACTCCAGCTCCTTGTCCTCGATCCCGCGCGGGCAGTGGTCGGACACGACCGCGTCGATCGCGCCGTCGGCCACGGCCTCGACGAGCGCCTTGCGGTCCTCGGCCGAACGGAGGGGGGGCCAGACCTTCGTCATGGGGTCGTAGCCCGCGACCGCGTTCTCGTCGAGCACGAGGTGGAGCGCGGCGGCGGACGCGGTGACCGGCACCCCGCGGGCGCGGGCCTCGCGGAGGATGCGGACGCCGGCCGCGCTCGTCAGCTTGAGCAGGTGGACCGGCGTGCGGGTCAGCTCGGCGAGCGCGACGTGGCGCGCCACCGCGACCTCCTCGGCCGCGACCGGGGAGGCCTTGAGGCCTCGCACGGTCGAGACGAGCCCCTCGTGCGCCGTGCCCTCGACGAGCGCCGGGTCCTCGCCGGTCAGGAACGCGGTCAGGCCGAAGTTGCCGGCGTATTCGAGGCCGTGCCGGAGCAGCCCGGTCCGTGCGACCCAGCGGTCCGCCTCGCCGACCGCACGCACGCCGGCCGCGGCCATCTCGCCGATGTCGGCCATCGCCTCGCCCGCGAGCTTCCGCGTGATCGCGCCGATCGGCAGGACCTCCACGCGGCCCGCCTTGCGCCCCGCCTCCATCACGAACCGGGCGGTGTCCTCGCCGTCGCAGGCGGGCTCGGTGTCGGGCCGCACGGAGACCGCGGTGTAGCCGCCCGCCGCGGCCGCGGCGGAGCCGGACGCGACGTCCTCGCGGTACTCGAACCCGGGTTCGCAGAAGTCCGCGTAGAGGTCCACGAACGAGGGCGCGAGCAGGTGGCCGCGGCCGTCGATCGCCTCGGCGCCGCCGTCGCCGGAAGGGTCCCCGAGCCCGGGCACGGTCCGGCCGACCCCGCGGATCACGCCGCCCTCCCACTCGACCCAGCCCCAGTACCGCTCGCCGGTGCCGGGGTCCACGACCTCGCAGTTGGTCAGCCGCGTGCGCATGCGTTTCACCCTTCCAGGAGGTGCGCGCTGAGCAGGTACAGCACCGCCATCCGGACCGCGACCCCGTTCTCGACCTGCTCCAGGATGACCGAGCGGCCGCAATCCGCCACGTCGGGCGTGATCTCGACGCCGCGGTTCATGGGGCCGGGGTGCATCACGATCGCGTCGGGCTTCGCGAGTCCCAGTCGCGTCGCGTCGAGACCGAACACGCGCGCGTACTCGCGGTCCGACGGGAACAGGTCATTGCCCATCCGCTCCTTCTGGATGCGGAGCATCATCACGACGTCCGCGCCCTCGATCGCGGGCTCGATGCGGTCGAAGACCCGCACGCCGAGCCGGTCCAGCATCGGCGGCAGCATGGTCCGCGGCCCGGCCACGCGCACCCGCGCGCCCATCGTCAGCAGCCCCTGGATGTTCGACCTCGCGACGCGGCTGTGGCGAATGTCGCCGACGACGGCGACCTCGAGCTTGTCCAGGGATCCCTTGTGCTCGCGCATCGTGAACATGTCGAGCAGGCCCTGCGTCGGGTGCTCGTGGGCGCCGTCGCCCGCGTTCACGATCGCCGCCGGGATGCTCCGCGCAAGGAAGTGGCACGCGCCGGAGGCGAAGTGCCGCAGCACGACGACGTCCGGCTTCATCGCCATCAGGTTCCTGGCCGTGTCGAGCAGGGTCTCGCCCTTGGACAGGGACGACGAGGACGCCGTGAACGACAGCGTGTCCGCGGACAGGCGCTTCGCCGCGACCTCGAACGACAGGCGCGTGCGCGTGGAGGGCTCGATGAAGAACAGGACCACGGTGATTCCACGCAGCGTCGGGACCTTCTTGATCCGCCGCTGCGAGACGGCCTTGAACTCGCGAGCGAGGTCCAGGATGGTCGCGACCTGCTCGCGCGACACCCCTTCCAGCTCGAGCAGGTGGTTCATCGAAGGCATCCCGCACCCCTCCCGCCTCAGGCTCTCCGCTCGTACACGACCACGCGGTCGGCGGGCGCCCCCGTCTCGACCAGCTCGACCTGCACCCTCTCCGCGGGCTCGGTGTCGGCCCGGAGCCCGATGCAGTCGGCCTGGATGGGGTACTCCCGGAAGCCGCGATCCACCAGGACCGCGAGCCGGATGAACCGCGGGCGCCCGAAGTCCACGAGCGCGTCGAGCGCGGCCCGCACCGTGCGCCCGGTGAACAGGACGTCGTCCACCAGGACCACGCCGGTCCGCGACAGCTCGAACGGGATGTCGGTCCGGCGCACCTGCGGCTGCTCGCGTGTCATCCCGATGTCGTCGCGGTAGAGGGTGATGTCCAGCGTGCCGACGGACGGAAGCGGAGTCCCGCGCGCCGCCAGGCGGTCCAGGATCCGGCGCGCCACGTGGACGCCGCCGGTCTGGATCCCGATCACCGCGGAAGGCCCGTGCGCGACCAGGCCGGCGACCTCGGTCGCGAGGCGGTCCAGCACCTGCGCGACCCCGGACGCGTCCAGCAGGACCCGTTTCTCGATGAGCCCGACCGCACCCATTCGTCCGCTCCCGGAGCTTTGTCGAGGCCGGAGTGTAGCCGAGACGGAGGGCCGTGGCAACGCGGGGATCAGCGAACCTGCTGCATCATCTCCGCGGCCTTCTCCGCAAGCTGGTGGCTCGACGGCACGATGTCGAGGACCATGCGGAGCTTGCCGCGCGCGGCGTCCTTGCGGCCCGCCTGCACGTCCGCCACGGCCTGGGTGTAGTAGGTCTGGGCCATGGCGATGCACTTGTCGAGGATCTGCTTGGACAGGGTGTCCTCGGCCTTGTACGACAGCGCGCGCTTGGCGCTCTTGGCGGCCTGGACGTAGTCCGCGTTCTGCATGGCGGCCGCGGCCCGACCGCGATAGGTGTCGCCCAGCAGCCCGCGGATCTCGGCGTCGAAGTGGCCGTTGACCTCGTGGTCCAGCCGGAGCGCGACTGACAGGCCCTGCTCGGCCTTGTCGAGGCGCTTGGACGCGAGCGCGGCCTTCCCGTCGCCGAACGCCGTTGCGAAGCGCTCGATCCGGCCGGCGAGGTCGCGCGCGCGCGCGGCGTCGTCGGGCCTCAGCTTGTCGGCCTGGGCCTGCAGCTCGGACGACGCCTGGTCGAACGACCCCGCGTTGTAGAGCTGCATCGCCCGCGCCGGGTCCAGCTTGCCGGTGCCCGCCTTGCCCGGCTTCGACGGCGCCGGCGCCGGGGAGGGGGCAGGGGAGGGCGCGGGCGGCGGCGCGACCGGGTCCCCGGCCGCCGCGGCCGCGACCGGCGACCGCTTCGGCGGCGGGTCGAGCGCGATCCCGGCCTTGACCAGCTCGTCGCGGAGCGCGAGCACCCGCTCGTCGTCCGGGTGGGATTGCACGAGCGCCACGTAGCCCACGCGCGCCTCGACCTTCTTGCGGCCCCCGAGCAGCTCCCGGATCCGGTCGATCTCCCTGCTGACCGCCGGGTCGCCGGCCGACGCCAGCATGGACCGCGCCTCGCTGAAGTAGATGCTCGTGTCCGCGACCTTGCGGAGCTCGCGGACCGCCTCGTCCGCGCGTCCCTTCTCGGTCGCCGCCTTCGCGGACGCGAGCAGCGCCGCGTTCTTCTTCTCGTCGCGGGCGCGCGCGAGCCCGGTCTCGAGCCCCTCGACGCCCTTGTCCTTCGCGACCGCCTGCTCCAGGAGCCCGATCGCCTGGTCCCAGTCCCGCGCCTGGAACGCCTTCATCCCGCGCGCCTGGAGGGCCGCGGCCTCGGCCCGAAGCACGGCGGCGTCCGGAGCGGCCGCCACCTCGTCCGCGGTCCGGACCGCCCCGCCGATCGGCAGGATGCGGACGCCGAGTCCGAACTGCGCCACGGCCGCGCCGACGATCGCGAGCAGGGCGACCCCGACCACGACCAGGGCGACGGGGAACCTGCGGCCCTCCACGATCTCCGCCTGCTGCTCGACCTGGATGCGCGGCGGTGCCTCCACGTGGACCTCGGCGACCGCCGGGCGCCCCTGGGACCGCGCCGGCACCCCGCCCCGCATCGTGGCAGGGTCCGGCAGCTCGATCGCCCGGGTCTTCGCCTCGTCGCTCGTGAAGGTCAGGAGGGTCTGGCCGACCTCGATCTGCATGCCCTCGTCGAGCACGATCTCGTCGACCTTCTCGCCCCCTATGCGCGTGCCGTTGCCGCTGCCGAGGTCCTTCATGACCCAGCGGCCGTCGACGAAATGGATCTCGAAGTGCTTGCGCGAGACCGTCGGGTCGTTCAGGACGATTGTCGCATCCAGCGAGCGGCCGATCACGACGGTCGAGCGGGGCAGGTCGTACTCCTTGCCGCGGTCGTTCCCGAACGCCACGACGAGACGCGCCTTCGGGGAGGGCGGCTCGGCCCGGGGCTCCGCGAACGGCGACTGGAACATCATCGTCGCGGCGGGCTCCTCCTCCTGCGCGGGGGCGGGCTCGGGCGCGGGCTCGGGCGCGGGCTCGGGCGGCTCCGGCTCCGCGTTGTAGATCGTCGTCTTCTCGTCCGCGGCGGGCTCCTCGCGGGCGAGGTCCGTGTCGATCATCGTGTGCTGCGGGAATTCGACGAGTTCGTCCTTGTCGGACATGGGCCACCCCGACCGAGCCGAGCGCATTCTAGGCCACTTCGGGCCGATCTTCCAAGCGTGCTGCCCGCCAGTAGCTACGGAGCGTGGCGGGCTAGAATTCCTGGACGGACTGGAGCTCCCGCTCCATCTCGGTGCTTGGCAGCTCGAGCGCCTTGACGACCGGCGGGCGGGCGGGCTCCTCGATGCGGACCTCGGTCGCGCTGATCGCCGCGACCTTTCCGCCGCGGTTGCCGACCTTGGTCCCGACGGTCGCGATGAAGGACTTGCCCTTCGGGTCCACGAGGAGCGCCTTCGAGATCGCCGTGCCGCTCATGATCAGCACGAGCCGGTACGAATCGACGTCGTGGTACTCGAGCGGCGTCCTGGGCTCCTCCTCGGCCTTCTCCTCGTCCACCTCTATCTCGACGCGTGGCGCGAACTGGGCGAGGTTCGACTTGAAGATGTTGGTCTTCGCGTCGAGGGGACGCTTCAGGTACTGGTGGAAGTAGGGCTTGAGCATCGCGAACCGGGGGTCGCCCTGCGGCCCTTCGGCCCCGGGAACGGGAACCGGCGCGCCGGGAGCGGGGGCAAGGGCGGGCGCGGCGGCAGGGGGCTTGGGCGGGGTCGGCTTCACGGAGTCGCTCGGCTTGCGGTCGGGGCCGCACGCGGCAAGCGCGACGGCCGGCGCGACGACGAGCAGGAAGGAGGACCTCACCCCGAACCTCCTAGTGGCGACCCGGCGCCGGCGGAGGGCCGCCCGCGGGGGCCGCACCGGTGTATACGTAGGCCATGGCGACGAAATTCGCCTTGACCATCACGTGCTTGGCGATCTCCTCGAACAGCAGGACCGCCTTGACGTACTTCTCGTTCGGGGTCAGGCCGCGCTCGCGCTCACGCTCGTTCAGGACTCGCAGCATGCCGACGTCGCCGGCCATGCCCTCGAGGAAGTGCGCCGGCGTGACGGCGACGGTCAGGTTCTTGACGTTGATCAGCCGCTTGCCGGGCGCGGCGATCGCCTCGAGGAAGCTGACGAGCTGGTAGTAGCTGCCGGCCACGTCGAGCGCGAACGGGATTCCGCGATAGCCCTCGCCCTCTTCGCGCCGCCTGACCGGCTCGAGCCGCGCGACGATGAGCCCGGTCCCGTCGGCGTCCGCCTTGATGGACGTGATCAGGTCGGGCAACTCCTCCTCGCGCGGGAGCATTTTCGTGTAGGACGCGCGACGCTTCTCGGCCTCGGCGCGCTCGATGTCCATGCGGACGCGGAACTCCTGGGAGTCGTACTCCTTCAGCTTCGCGATCTCGGTCGCGAGGTTCTTGTACCGCTTGTTCTGGTTGGCGATCTCGTCGCTGACGCCCGAGATGAGCAGGTAGTAGGTCGCGCCGCCGATCAGCGCGAGGAGCACCCCGACGATCAGCAGGCGCTGCGGGAGCGGCAGTTCGAGGAACTTGTCCACGCGTCACCTCCCGGGACCCGCCGGACCGCCAGGACCCGCCGCGGGCGCGACCGACGCGGCCGGCGCAGGCGCGGCGCCGGGGCCGCCCGGAGCAGTGGGCGTCGCGGCGGCCGCAGGCGCCGGACCCGCCGCAAC
>VGRB01000127.1 GCA_016875475.1 Deltaproteobacteria bacterium | reverse complement strand
GGGGCGCCTGTCCGCGCTGACAGGTCGTCCGCGGCGCTTGAAGCCCGGGCCCCGATCGGGGACACTCCCCGGGGGTGCGTTTGTCCGTGGAGGTGCGGATGGTCCGGTCCCCGCTCGCGTGCCTGGCCATGCCCCTTCTGCTCGCGGCCTGCGGCTCGTCCCCGGGCGGCGGCGGGGATCCCTCCGAGGTCGCGGACGCAGTCGTCGCCGACGTTGCGGGGGGGATCGATACACCCGCTGCGGACGCGACGCCCGACGCATCCCCGGCCGGCGTCGCCCCCCCCGTCCCGCCGAAGGTCGAGAGGCGCGGGGACGTCACGGTCGTGTGGCTGTCCGGCACCCCGAAGGAGATGGGCATCCAGCACGGCCGGCTCCTGCACGCCGAGATCGCGGACGCGATGCAGTTCGTGCTCGCGGACCCGCTCCTGTCCGCGATGCCCCAGGTCGTGCAGGACACGGGCATCCTCGACATCCTGCAGGCAGCGGCGCTGCCCGGGATCCTGGAGGAGTGCGCGGGACTCGTCGAGGCCGCGGGCGACACCGGGCTCGACTTCAAGATGTGCCTGACCCTCAACATGGGCGACGTGGCGCTGGCGTTCGTCCAGAAGGGGATCCCCCCCGAGGCGCCCGTGGCCCGGATGACCTGGTCCGCGTTCACCGCGGCGGCCGCGATCGCGGCGGCGCGCCGGGAATCCCCCGCGTTCGGCCCGGGCTGCACCGGCGTGGTCGCGACGGGGGCCGCGACCCCGGACGGACGCGTCTACCACAGCCGGAACCTCGACTGGGGCGGGATGGACTTCAGCATCACGCAGAAGTACCCGGTCGTGTTCGTGCGGCAGCCGGCCGGAGGGATCCCGCACGTGTACGTGGGGTTCCCGCTGAACCTGAGCCCCTACACGGGCATGAACGAGGCCGGCATCTCGATCGGCACTCACCAGGCCCACCCGGCCTCCATGGCCGAGCTGTCGCGCACCGGCGCGAGCAACGTCCAGACGACCGCGGTGATTCTCCGTGACGCCCGCACGCTCGAGGAGGCGGAGGCGCTGGTGCGCCGGGATCGGCACATGATGACGGGGATCCTCGTGCTCGCGGACGGCGCGTCCAACACCGGCGCGGTCTTCGAGTACGCGCTGGACCAGGTCGAGAAGCGCCGGCCGGACGAGAACGGGGTCGTGTATGCGGTCAACCACTTCATCAGCCCCGCGATGACGCCGAAGGGCGCCAAGCCGAGCAGCGGCTCGATCCTCCGGTGGATGCGGCTGAAGGGGCTCGCGGATCCGGGGGGGGAGGAGTCGATCCACGGCAGGCTCGACCCCGCCGGGCTCGCGGACGTGATGCAGGACGTGACGGACCCGGCGACAGGCGAGGTCCCGACGCTCGATGATCTGGCGGCCGTGGCCTGGGACAACGGCAAGGGCATCGGCTGCAACGGCGCCATGCACCTCGCCCTGTTCGATCCGGGGCGCCGGCTGTTCTGGGTGGCGGCCGGGGTGCCTCCGCTGCACGTGAAGCCGTACGCGTGCTTCTCGCTGGACGAGCTGCTCGGACGACCGGGGGCGCCGGCGTGCCCGGCGCCGGAGATCCCGGGGGTGGCCGCGCCGTCCTCGGCTCGGTAGGCCCCGCGGCGCCCTCGCCGCGGTTCCGGAGCGGGTACGGGCTCGGGGGCGGGATGGATGGTGGGGGAAGGATGAGGAACGCAGCCACTGCACTCGGGATCGCGAGCCTCCTCCTGGTGACCGCCTGCCCGACCGACGTGTCGCAGCGGCCAAGGGACGTGCCTCCCGAAGGCGTGATCGACGTCACGTGGCCCGATACCGCCGACCCCGGGCCCGAAGGGCTCGCGGATGTGGGGGACCCGGGCGCGGACCCGGACCTCGCCGCGGAACCCGGCGAGCTGCCGCCGGCCGACACGACGCCGGACTCGCACCTCGGCGACAAGTGCGCCGCGACGAAGGACTGCCCCGAGGGCGCGGTCTGCTGGGGGGATCCCGGCTGCGACGCCGAGGTCGAGGACTGCGACCCGCGGTGCGTCGATCCGTGGAACACCACGATGTACTGCGCCGAGGACGTGGCGTGCCCCGACGGGTTCACCTGCACGTTCGTGCCGGGCGGCATGAGCCCGATCTACGTCTGCCTCGCGCCGAGCGCGTACTGCCGCCCGTGCAGGCAGGACGCCGAGTGCCGCGTGCCCG
The DNA here is from genome assembly GCA_016875475.1 of Deltaproteobacteria bacterium. Lineage (GTDB taxonomy): Bacteria > Myxococcota_A > UBA9042 > DTJE01 > DTJE01 > VGRB01. The sequence continues at coordinate 10,570 of VGRB01000127.1, read as the reverse complement.
GGTGGCCGGACGCCATGTGCGTCGATGCCGGGCCCGGCGGGCGCGCCTGCGGCGTGCCGTGCGCCTACGGCTGCCCCGCCGGCTCGAACTGCGAGGACGTCCCGAGCCCCGGGGCGTCCGGCGGGACGTCCAGGCAGTGCGTGCCCACCTCGTTCGCCGCCTGCCCGTGCACGGACGAGGTCCGCGACGTGCCGACGACGTGCCACCGGGAGAACGAGCACGGCCGCTGCACCGCCGAGCGCACGTGCGCCACGACCTGCGAGGCCGCGGCCGCCGAGCCCGAGACCTGCAACGGCAAGGACGACGACTGCGACGGCCTGACCGACGTCGAGACGGACCCGGCGCGGACCGGCTGCCCCGACCTCGGCGTCTGCGCGGCCGGGGTCCCGGCGACGTGCGACGCGGGCGGGAAGTTTGAGTGCCACCCCGACCAACTCGATGCATGGTCGCCCGAGGACGCCTGCGAGGCGGGCGACTGCCTCGACAACGATTGCGACGGCAGCACCGACGAGGACGCGCAGGGCGACTGCTGCTTCTGGGACCACTGCGGCCCCGCCCCGGCGTGCGACTGCGACGGCGTGCCGGACGAGGCGGACAACTGCGACTGCGTCTCGAACCCCGGCCAGGAGGACATGGACGGCGACGGGCTGGGCGACGCCTGCGACCCGGACGCCGACGGCGACGGGGTCTTCGAGGCCGACAACTGCCCGCTCGCCGCGAACCCCGCGCAAGAGGATCTCGACGGGGACGGCGAGGGCGACGCCTGCGACCCGGATGACGACGGGGACGGCGTTGCGGACGTCGCGGACAACTGCCCGCGCGTTCCGAACCCCGGCCAGGAGGACTCGAACCACAACGGGATCGGCGACGCCTGCGACCCGTGCGATTGTCCCGTGGACGACGACGACACCGACGGAGACCTGACCTGTGACGCCTGCGACGACGACGACGACGCGGACGGGCGCCGGGACGAGGACGACGACTGCCCGCTCGTGTTCGACCCGGGCCAGGAGGACGGCGACGGGGACGGCATCGGCGACGCCTGCGACTGCGACGCGGACGGCGACGGCGTGCTGAACGCGGCGCCCGGCTGCCCGTCGTGCGGGTCCGCGTGCGACAACTGCCCGCTGCTCGACAACCCCGACCAGACCCCGTCGTGCGCGCCGGGGGTCGGCCTCGCCTGCAACCCGGACTCCGACTGCGACGGCTGCCCGGACACGACCGACTGCGCGCCCCTCGACCCGGACGTCTGCGCCACCGCGATCGAACGGTGCAACGGGAAGGACGACGACTGCGACGGGCAGACGGACGAGGAGGGCGCGGACGGCTGCACCTCCTGGTTCGCGGACCAGGACCAGGATGGCTGGGGGACCGGCGCGCCGAGGTGCCTCTGCGGCGCCGAGGGGCAGTACCGGACGACGAAGGTCGGCGACTGCGACGACGCGGACCCGGCCGTCCACCCGGGCCTCGTGGAGGACGAGTGTCCGGCCGGGTCACCAGGGGCGTCGGGCAACGGCGTGGACGAGGACTGCGACGGCAGGACCGACGAGTCCGTGACGCGGCACCCGGGCGCGATCGAGCGCTGCAACGGCGTGGACGACGACTGCAACGGCGCGGCGGACGACGGGGACCCCGCGGACATGTGCACGGCCGGCCCCGCGGCGGCGTGCGAAGGCGACGCGCTCGTCGCCCAGGCGCCGTCGTGCCCTGCCGGCGAGTGCGCGTGGACCCCCGTCACGGTGCCCTGTCCGAACGGCTGCGCGGAGGGGGCGTGCAGGCTCGACCGGCCCCCGCAGCCCGGCGAGCTCGCGGTGACCGAGGTGATGCTCGACCCGTCCGCCGGCAGCGCCGGCCACTGGATCGAGCTTGCGAACGTCTCGGCCGCGCCCCTGGACCTGAGCGGCGTGGTCGTCCGGACGATCGCGGGGGGGATCCCGTCCCAGCTCGTGCTGCCGGGCCAGCCGAGGACCGTGGTCCAGCCCGGGTCGCGGGTCGTCCTGGCGCGGTCCGCGGACCCCCTGGCGAACGGCGGCGTCACCGGCGCGATCGCGTTCGCGGACATGGCCGTCGCGGCGGCGGGGGGCTCGATCGAGGCGATCGCGCCGTCCGGGAAGACGCTCGACCTTGCGGCCTGGGACGCGACCTGGCCCGTCCCCGCGGCGGCGAGCCGGCGAAGCCTGGCGCTCTCCCCGGCGGTCTCGCCGGGGGCCGAGGCCGTCGCGAACGACGACCCGAGGCACTGGTGCTTCGGGCGCTCGCCGTGGCTCGAGGACGGTCCGGACTCCGGCTCCCCCGGGCTCGCGAACCCACCGTGCACCCCGGACGGATGCGGGCTGCTCGGCCCGATCGCGACGGCCACGCTCGAGGGCCGCGAGACCGAGTCCGTCCGCGGCATCGTGGTGATCGCGGGACTGACCGACGCCGGGGACGACTCGCCCTACATCCGCGCCCAGGCGGGGTTCGGCCCGCACGGATCCATGCCCGGCCCGGCCTGGATCTGGTTCGCGGCCTCGCAGGATCCGGCCCAGCCCGCGGGCGAGGACTTCGAGCAGCTTGCCGCGACCCTGACCGCCGTGACGCCGGGCCTCTACGACATGGCCTACCGCGTGTCGGTGGACGGCGGCCTGTCCTGGACCCTGTGCGACGGGAACGGGAGCAACGACGGCTACGACCCGGCCACGGCCGGGATCCTGTCGGTCCAGCCCGCGGGCGTGCTGTTCTCCGAGTACCTGGAGGGCACGGGGAACGCGAAGGCCGTCGAGGTCCACAACCCCCGCGCCCACGCCTTCCCCCTGTCCGGGTGCCGCATCGAGGTGCATCTCGACGGCTCGGCGACCGCGTCGCTCGTGGCGCTCGGCACCACGACCCTGTCCCCGGGGGGAACGATCGTTGCGTGCAACCCGGGCGCGCCCGCGGCCGTGCTCGCCGCCTGCCAGGTCAAGGACGGCCTGCTCGCGTTCTCCGGGGACGACGCCCTGGTCCTGCGGTGCGGCACCGACGTGCTCGACTCGATCGGGCAGGTCGGGGTCGATCCCGGGTTCGCGTGGGGCGCGGGCGAGGTGACCACCGCTGACCACACCCTGCGCAGGAAGGCCGGCGTCGTGTCCGGCCGGACCACGCCGACCGCCGCGTTCGAGCCCGCGCTCGAATGGGAGGCGTTCCCCGCCGACACCGCGGACGGCCTGGGCGTCCACGAGGTCGTTCCCGGCGACCCGGACGGCGACGGTTTCGTGTTCGACAACTGCCCGGGCGTCGCGAACTCCGAGCAGGAGGACTCCGACCTCGACGGCCAGGGCGACGCCTGCGACAACTGCCCGGTGCACCGGAACTGGGACCAGGCGGATTCGGACGGCGACGGGGTGGGGGACGCGTGTGACTCGTAGCCTGGGGTCCCCCGCGTCCGCCCCGTTCGTTCCCGGGCGGACGCCGCCGGAGGCAACGGCGGCGTCCGAGGACGCGGGGGGGACCCCCTACAGGATCTGGAAGGTGAACCGGAGCAGGATCCGGTGCTCGGTCTGGAGCCGGGCCGACCGCTCCACGTCCCGCAGCAGCTTGAAGATGTAGTTCAGCGACAGGAACGACACGAGCCGCACGCCGACGTTGTTCTCCCAGGAGATCACCGGGTTCTTCGGGTCCTGCACGGTCTCGAGCATGTCGAACTCGGTCGTCGCGAGGACCCAGCGCGTCAGCCGGAGCGACCCGACCGCCGTGGCCTCCAGCCCGTACTGGTACGAGTTCCCGTGCGTCACCACCCTCAGGAGCCCGTCCGCCGGGGCGCCGGTGGGCTCGCGCAGCCCGAGGTTCAGCAGCGCCCGGCCGCCGAAGCCCACGCGCACGTTCGCGTCGAGCAGGTACGAGGCGGTCGCGATCAGGCTCATGCCGGCGCCGCCCTTCAGCTCGATCGGCGAGAACGGGTGCGAGAGCGTGTAGCGGCCCGAGTGCTCGCCGAGGCTCGCGACCGTCCCGTCGTCCTTCTCGACAACCACGGTCGTCGGCCCGTCGAGGTTCGTGAACGCGGGGAACACCGGGCTCTTGTAGCCGAGCCGCAGGTAGGGCCCGAGCCACGGAAGGATCCGGTAGACGTACAGGCCGTCGACCTTCAGCTCGTCGCGGTCCTTCAACCACGGCTGGCCCGCGACCTGGACGATGCCCTCCTCCAGCTTCAGGCGCAGGAACACGAGGTGCCGCTGCGGCTTGTACTGGGCGAAGAAGTCCAGGAACACCCCGGCCGCGAAGCCGATCCCGGACGGGAACCCGACCATGTCGGACCGGCGGTTGGCCTCGGCGTCCCCGCCCACGACGAAGTGCAGGCGCCAGTCCCTGACCGCGGTCTCGGTGCCCGCCAGCGCCACCTGCCCGGCGCCGAGCAGGCTGCCGTCGTCCCGATCCATCACGACCGCCAGCTTCACCAGTTCGCCCGGAAGTGCCCGGAACGTATAGAAGTCGCGCCGTGCCTTGAAGCTCTCGCCGGTCTTGATCACCATGTACGTCCCGGGCTCGAGGACCCAGGAGCGCACCTCCTCGCCCAGCTCGATGTCGGCGCCGAGGCCGATCCCGAGGTTGCTGCCCTCGGGCAGCCGGACCAGCTCGTACGAGCCGCGGAACGGCTCCGACCGCTCGTCCACCACGCTCACCACGACGGTGGACCACGTGGCGGGGACCACCGTCGTGCGCGCCTCCTTGACGAGCACCTTGCGCGCGAACCGGTCCGCGAGCGCGCCGGACCCGAGGCGCACCTCGTAGACCCCCGGCTCGAGCACCGCGCGCTTGCCCGGCGGCAGGGTCGCGACGATCTCGCCATCCCTCAGCACGATGTACTGCGGCTCCCGCGCGGGGTCCGTCATGGAGGGCACGAAGATCGCGCCCTTGCCGACCGGCACCAGGGTGGCGTCGCGCTCCGCCTGCTCGCGAGAGGCCGGCACGTCCCACGTGTCGGGGCGCTCCTGGTCGAACGAGGGCGGAGCCGCGCGGGCGGCCGGCGTCCCCACCCAGGCCAGAGACGCGCCGACCGCGATCGCCGCGAACGCGCGACGCATCAGTTCGCCTCCGGCTCGATGAGGTCCTGGTCCGATCCCCTGGGCTTGGCCCCCCCGGTCCCGTTCCTCTCCGCGGGCCCTCCGGTTTCCGCGGTGGAATCCCCCCTTCCGTCCTCCTCTGCCGGCCGCGAGTCGTCCGCGGGCGCGGGCATCGGGAGCGTCGCCTTCACCCCGCGCTCGGCCGCCAGCACCGCGTCCATCTCCGCCGCGACCCGGGCCATCTCCTCCTCCAGCACGCGCGACAGCGAGCGCACCACGAAGACCGGCTGCTTCTTGTGGACCTTGCGCTGCCGGTCGAACCCGTAGTGCCAGATCACGAGCTTGTCCTTGAACCGCGTCAGCTCGAACCGGATCGCGAGGTGGCCGTACCAGACGTCGCCCGAGTCGTATTCCTCGATCGCGAGCACCTCGGCGGACAGCTCGTAGTCGGGCATGCGCTCGCCGTACTCGCGGCTGATGTCCTCGACGAGGCGCGCCGACTCCAGGTGCGCCTGCACGATCTCGCGGACCATGTGCTGCGGCTTCGACGCCCAGAGCCGGTACGCGTAGTACTGGTACTCGTACGGCGACTGGCGATACACGATCTGCGGCCGGTCGTAGGGCAGGGCGATCTTGAACGGCTTCAACCGCAGCCGGACCGGGTGCAGCGCCGGCCGCGACGCGCTCACGCGGTCCTGGTCCATCGGGTAGGAAAGCGTGAAGTAGTGCCGCGCGGGCACGGTCCCGCACCCCGCGGCCGTCAGCCCTGCGACCAGGCACGCGACGGCGACAAGCCTTCTCACGGTCCCTCCCTCTCCTGCTCGCGGCGCGACGAGAACAGCAGCGACGGGTTCTCGCGGATGCTGCGCGCGAACTCGCTGAAGTTCTCGAGCCCTTCCAGCAGGTACGACAGGCTCGCGAACAGGTCCTCGCGGCTCCGCACCACGGTCATGTCGATGTTCTCGATCATCCGGTGCGCCGCCCCGGCGATCGCCTTCACCGTGGTCGGCATGTCCGCCTGCTCGACCGTGGCGCGGAGGCTCGCCGTGACCCGCTCCACGTTCTGCGCGATCCGCGCGACCTGCCCCTTGTCCGTGCCCTCGCGCACCCCCTCGGCCACCTGCCGCACCGCGACGAGCGCGGCCGTACCCTCGCGCTCGAGGTTCTTCAACACGGTGGCCAGCCCGTCGCTCGCGTCGCGCAGGTTGCCCGTGATCACGGCCACGTTCTCGCGGTTCTCGGCGAGGAGCAGTTCCACGTCGTCCACGACCTTCATCACGCGCTCGCGGTTCTCGTCGGACACCGCCTTGTTGAGCTGGTTCAGCAGCAGCTCGGCCTTCTCCGCGATCGCCTCCGCGCGCCCGGTCAGCCGGTCGAGCGTCGATTCGCCGCCCTCGATCTCCCCCCCGGGCTGCACGAACTCCGACTTCGACGTCCCCCCGGTCAGCTCGATGAACTTCAGCCCCGTGATCCCGGCCAGGTTCACGATCGCGCGCGTGTCCTTCTTGACAGGCGTCCCCTTCTCCAGGCTCAGCGTGACGACGACCTCGCTGACGTTGTCGCGGTCGATCCGCAGCGCGTCCACCCGGCCGACGCGCACGCCGTTGTACTTGACCGAGGCGCCCGGCTCGAGGCCGCTCATCGACAGCCCGGCGTAGCGCACCACGTAGGTGTCCCGCTCGGACGCGACCTGCAGGCCCGCGACCACGGCCAGCGTGCCGACCAGCAGCGCGGTCGCGACCGCGATGAACACCCCGAGTCGCACCTTCTGGGCACGGGTGATCATGCGTGTCTCCCCTCCAGCGCGTCGAGCAGCGACGAGGTCCCGGCGGCGGCCTCGGGCGTGCGGCGCGCGAAGAAGTCCGCGACCTCCGGGTCGGCGCTCCGCCTCGCTTCCGCGAGCGGCCCCGCGAACCGGAGCTTCCCTCCACGCCCGAGCATCACCACGTCGTCCGCGATCTTGTCGATGCTCGGCAGCTCGTGCGTGACCACGACGACCGACATCCGGAACGTCTCGCGGAGCTTCAGGATCAGCACGTCCAGCCCGGCCGCGGTCTGCGGGTCGAGCCCCGCGGACGGCTCGTCGCACAGGAGCAGGTCCGGGTCGAGCGCCATCGCCCGCGCGAGCGCCGCCCGCTTCCTCATGCCCCCCGACAGCTCGGACGGCAACTGCCCGGCCGCGTGCGACAGCCCCACCAGCTCGAGCTTCAGGCGCACCATCTCCGCGATCACCGGGTCCGGCAGGCGGGTGTGCTCGCGGAGCGGCAGCGCCACGTTGTCCGCCACGGAGATCGAGTTCAGCATCGCGCCCTGCTGGAACAGCAGCCCGACCCGCGCCAGCGCCGCCGGCAGCGCCTGCTCGTCGAGCGCGGTCAGCTCGCGCCCGGCGACCAGGACGGACCCGGACAGCGGCCGGAGCAGGCCGACGACGCACTTCAGCAGGGTGGTCTTGCCGCACCCCGACGGGCCGACGATGCACGTCACGCGCCCGAGCGCCACGTCGACCGAGACGCCGTCCAGGATCGTCCGGCCGCCGTACCCGGCGACCAGGTCCCGCACCCGGATGATCGGTTCGATCTCCGCCACGTCACCCACCGAAGTAGAACACGAGCGAGAAGAACGCGTCCGCCACGATCACCAGGAAGATCGCCTGGACCACGGACGCGGTCGTCGCGAGCCCTACGCCCTCGGCACCCCCCTTCACGCGGAAGCCGCGGTGCGCCGCCACGAACACGATGATCCAGGCGAAGCTCACGCTCTTCACGAGCCCGGTCAGGATGTCCTTGGTCACGAGCGCGTTCACGAGCTGGTCGTAGAAGGCCTGCGGCCCGATCTGGAGGTAGAGCACCGCGATCACGAAGCCGCCGAGGATCCCGAGCGCGTCCGCCATCACGGTCAGAAGGGGCTGGGTCAGCGTGATCGCGAGGAAGCGCGGCACGACCAGGAACCGGACCGGGTTGACCCCCATGGTCGTGAGCGCATCGACCTCCTCGGTGATCGTCATGGTCGAGATCTCGGCCGCGATCGACGCCCCGCTGCGGCCCGCCAGCAGGATGGCCGTCATCAACGGCCCCATCTCGCGTGTCATGGCCACGCCGACCAGATCGACGATGTAGATGTTCGCACCGAACTGCCGGAGCTGATAGGCGGATTGCAGCGCCACCGTCAGGCCGACGAGCAGCGAGATCAGCCCGACGATCCCGAGCGACTCGAGCCCGATCCGGACCATCTGCTCGACGACCGCGGAGCCCCGCACGCGGTCCCGGCGACCGAACAGCCCGACCCCCGTGTAGTGCAGCGTGTCCGCCACCAGGGCGAGCGACAGGACCGTGCCTTCCCACGCGCCGACCGCCGCGCCCCCGATGCGCTCGAACAGGCCGGCCGCCGGCGGGGCCCCGGGCGCGCTCTCGACGCGGACCCGGAAGACCGACAACGCGTCGCGCGCCGGTGGGCTCGCGGCCGAGAGGACCAGTCTCCCCCCCCGCCGCTCCTGCCGCCTGCGGAGCACCTCGCAGAACGCGGCCCCCGCGCTGTCCATGCGCTCGACGCGGCCGAGGTCCAGGCGGAGCAGGGCAGGGGCGGCGGGCCCGCGCAGGCTGCGGCTCGACTCCGCCTCCCACCGCGGCACCGTGGTCCGGTCCAGCGCGCCCTCGATCACGAGGTCGAACGCCGCTGCTCCCTCGTCCCCGGTCCCCATCCGCACCGACCCTCGCGAATGCCCGCGGACCCGGGCACGATCTTGCGCGCCGTCCTTCCGATCCGTCAAGGAATCGGCTAGCTTCGCTCCCGGGTTCGATCCGGCCACGGAGGCACGTCGTGCGAAGGAACATCCTGATCACGGGCGCAAGCTCCGGCCTCGGACGCGGTCTCGCGCGCGAGTTCGCGGCGCGCGGGCGCGACCTCGCCCTGTGCGCCCGCCGCGAGGATCGCCTCGAGGAGCTGCGCGCCGAGCTGACCGCGGCGCACCCGGGCATCCGGGTCTTCGTCCGGCCGCTCGACGTGACCGACCACGAGCGCGTCTTCGAGGTCTTCCGGGCGTTCGCCTCGGACCTCGGCACGCTCGACCGCGTCGTCGTGAACGCCGGCCTCGGCAAGGGGCAGCCGATCGGGACGGGCGGCTTCCGGCCGAACCGCCAGACCGTCGAGACGAACTTCGTGGCCGCGCTGGCCCAGTGCGAGGCCGCGGTCGAGGCGTTCCGCGAGCAGGGGGCGGGCCACCTCGTGGTGATGTCGTCCGTCAGCGCCTTCCGCGGGTTCCCGCGCAACCTGACCGCCTACGCCGCGACCAAGGCGGGCCTCGCCGCGCTCGCGGAGGGCATCCGGGCCGACCTCCTCCGCACGCCGATCCGCGTGACCACGCTCTACCCCGGCTTCATCCGGTCCGAGATGAACGAGCGCGTCAGGAACACCCCGTTCCTGATCGACACCGCGACCGGCTGCCGCCTCCTCGCCAGGGCGATCGAGCGCGAGCCGGTGCGCGCGGTCGTGCCCTGGTGGCCGTGGGTGCCGTTCGGCGTGGCGATGCGCTGGCTGCCGTTGCGGTGGGTGGCGCGGATGCTGTGACTCGGGAGGCCGACGCTGTCCGTTCCGGTCACGGGGTCCCGGCTCGCTTTCGGGCTGGGGCTTCTCGGTCGCGTCTGCCTCGCAGCCCGGGCCAGGGCGGGGGTCGGCTGGATCCAGCTCTCCCTCGTCCACCCGTCGGGCGAGTGGTGCGCGGCCGGGGTGGCAGGGTACCTGCGAGGCTGGCCGCGTTGAGGGGGGCGCCGGCTTCGCGGGCCGGGTCAGAAGGCGAGAACGACGCCGGCACCGGCCCCGCCACGAAACGGCATCACGATCGGGGTGACGACCCTCTCGGGATCGGTTTCCCGAAGCCGGCGTGCCGACCACGCGATGACCCCCGCCGACCACGCGAGCACCAGGCCGTGCGTGACGTACACCGCGGCCTGGGCCCCGTCCGAAGTCATCTCGTGCACCGCGACCGTGCTCCAGACGCATGCCACGCTGACGGGAATCTGGAGACCGGCAATCACCACGCCGGCCCAGCCCCAGCCTCGATGGGGGGGCGCCCCGGTCGCCGCCAGCCCCAGGGTCGGAACCGCCAGCACGAGCCCCTGCCCGATCCCGGTACCGAACGCCAAGGCAGCCAACAGGTTCCCGTGGTTTCCGCCGTCCTGGGCAGATGCAGTCCTGGGATGGACCATTGCCGCTGCGGTGACCAGTGCAAGCACTGCTGTCCGACGCGCCACCTTCCGCTCGCAGAAAGAGGTCGGGCTCACTCCACGGATTTCCCCCCCCGGGGAAGCAACGCGAACGGGGACCTACCGTCGCGCAAGCCAGTCCGCGACCGCCCGGCCGGTGCCCATGGGCCACGGTCGCAGCTTGTCCGGCGGGATCCGCCGGGCGCTCGCGATCTCGGGGCCGAGGGTCACGGTGCCGGTGGCGCGGACGTGGTACGCGACGATGAGCTCGTTGCGCATCTCGAACGGGTAGACGCCGATCAGCGAGACGACCTCGCCGTCGATCCCCAGCTCCTCGCGGACCTCGCGGAGCACGCC
>VGRB01000126.1 GCA_016875475.1 Deltaproteobacteria bacterium | reverse complement strand
CGCGGCCGGCTGGACCGCCGATCCCGGCGAGCCTTCGACCTGCATCGACGACCCGTGCCTGCCGGACCCGTGCTCGGGCCACGGCGCGTGCGCGGTCCTGGCCGGCGGGGGGCACGAGTGCGCGTGCGCGGGTCACTGGACCGGCCCTGCGTGCGACGCGTGCGACGACGGCTACGCGGGCGACGGGTGCGGGGACTGCGCGGCCGGCTGGACCGCCGATCCCGGCGAGCCTTCGACCTGCATCGACGACCCGTGCCTGCCGGACCCGTGCTCGGGCCACGGCGCGTGCGCGGTCCTGGCCGGCGGGGGGCACGAGTGCGCGTGCACCGGGCATTTCGCGGGCCCTGCGTGCGACGCGTGCGACGACGGCTACGCGGGTGACGGGTGCGCGGACTGCGCGGGCGGCTACGTCGCCGACCCCGGCGCGCCCGGGACGTGCGTGGACGACCCCTGCACGCCGGACCCGTGCTCGGGCCACGGCGCGTGCGCGGTCCTTGCGGGCGGCGCCGCGAAGTGTACGTGCACGGGCCATTTCGACGGTCCGGCGTGCGCCGAGTGCGCCGACGGGTACGCCGGGGCCGCGTGCGGCGAGTGCGCGCCCGGGTTCGTGGAGTTCCCGATCGCGAGCGGGCTTTGCATCGACGACCCGTGCAGCCCGGACCCGTGCTCGGGCCGCGGCACGTGCTCGATCCAGGCGGGCGGCGCGGGCGAGTGTACGTGCCAGGGCCACTGGGCGCCCCCGGCGTGCGCGGCCTGCGCGACCGGCTGGGGCGGCGCGGACTGCCGGGAGTGCGCGGCCGGCTGGCACGACGAGCACGGCGGCTGCGTCGCGGACGTCGCGATCACGGGCTGCGGGATCGAGCCCCCGTCGAGCTTCTGGACCGAGCCGTCCGAGGCGACGACGGTCCGCGGCGGCGTGCAGGCGGCGGGCACCGCGGAGGCCGGGCGGCTCCCGGGGATCGACGCGATGGTCTGCACGAGGTCCGGGACCATGATCCCGTGGCCGGCGAACCTCGCAGCCATGGACTGCTCGCCCGCGACGTACGGTGCGGACGCCGGCGGGTACGACGGGTACTCGGCCGACGTCTCGTTCGTCACGGGCGGGACCTATTCCTTTGTATACGTCTTCTCCGGCGACGGCGCGAAGACCTGGACGGTCTGCGACCGCGACGGGGTGGCGGCCGACGGGTCGAAGCCCGGCGTCGCATCCTGCAACAACGTCCCGAACGGCGGGTTCGAGCGCTGGTCCGGCGACCCCGAGGCGCCGGAAGGCTGGACCGCGGACGCGCAGGTGACCGCGCTTCGCGAGGACACGCTCCGCCACAGCGGGCTCCACTCGGTGCGCCTGACACGCACCGGCACCGAGAACGCGCAGACGGACTTCGTCGCGGCCGAGCACCCGGTGACGCCGAACGCGACCGTGACCCTGTCCATGTGGTTCTACGACAACGACCCGCACGGCCGCGGGACCCTCATCCACCATTGGTTCGACGCGTCGCACGTCGCGTTCGGCGGCGCGAACTACTCGAACCAGTACACGACCGACTCCGCTGACTGGCGGCAGATGACGCGGACGGTGACCGTGCCCGCGACCGCCGCGTACGTGCGGCTGTCCGTGCGCGTCTACGCTCCGGCGGGCCAGTCGTACCCCGGCGGGGTGGTCTATCTCGACGACGTGGCGGTGGTGCCGTAGCAAGCCGTGGCACCGCAGTCGTCGGTCCGACGGTGGCAGCCCCGCCGTTGCCCATGTCACACCCATCTGCTAGATTCCGCATCGGCCTTGGAAACCCAGGAGGGACCGGTGGCGAAGGACACGACGAAGGGCAGCGCGGCCGCGGCGGGCGACGACCGCGAGCGGAACATCTCGGTCGCGGTGGCTACGATCGAGCGGCAGTTCGGGAAGGGCAGCATCATGCGCCTGAAGGAGGGCGAGTCGATCGCCCCGGTCGAGGTGATCCCGAGCGGATCGCTTTCGCTCGACATCGCGCTCGGCACGGGCGGCTACCCGAAGGGCCGCGTGGTCGAGATCTACGGCCAGGAGTCGTCCGGCAAGACGACCCTGACCCTGCTCGCGATCGCGGAGGCGCAGCGGCGCGGCGGGCTGGCCGTGTTCATCGACGCGGAGCACGCGCTCGACGTGACGTACGCACGCAAGCTCGGCGTGTCGATCGATGACCTGCTGCTCGCGCAGCCCGACACCGGCGAGCAGGCGCTCGAGATCGCGGAGACGCTGGTCCGCACGAACGCGGTCGACGTCGTGGTCGTGGACTCGGTCGCGGCGCTCGTGCCGAAGGCGGAGCTGGAAGGCGAGATGGGCGAGTCGCACGTCGGCCTCCAGGCGCGCCTGATGAGCCAGGCCCTGCGGAAGCTGTCCGGCGTGCTGTCGAAGTCCCGGACGTGCATGATCTTCATCAACCAGATCCGCATGAAGATCGGGGTGATGTACGGGAACCCGGAGACGACCACCGGCGGCAACGCGCTGAAGTTCTACGCGTCGGTCCGCCTGGAGGTCCGCCGCGGCCAGCAGATCAAGGAAGCGGACGGCGCGTCCGGAGGCAACCGGGTGCGCGTGAAGGTCGTGAAGAACAAGATGGCCCCGCCGTTCAAGGAGGCCGAGTTCGACCTGATGTACGGCGGCGGGGTGAACCGGCTCGGCGAGGTCGTGGACCTGGCCGGCGCGAGCGGCGTGCTCGAGAAGAGCGGCTCCTGGTTCTCGTACGGCGGCGAGCGCCTCGGCCAGGGCCGCGAGCAGGCGATGGCCTACATGCAGGAGCACCCGGACGTGCTGGCCCAGGTGTCCGAGGCGGTGCTGTCGAAGCACGGGATCGCGGGGCGCCTGCCCGTCAAGGGAGCGACTGCGGATGCCTGACCTGCCGTTCACGCTGACGGAGATCCTGAAGTTCTCGATGTCGCAAGGGGTGTCCGACATCCACCTGAAGCCCGGACGTCCTCCCATCTTCCGGCGCGGCGGGCCGATGGACCTGGTCAGTCCCAAGAACATGTCCGTGCTCGATTCCGACGACGTCATGAAGCTGTTCGAGGGCGTGATCCAGGAACATCAGCGCGTCCAGTTGCGCGAGCGCGGGCAGGTCGATTTCGGGTGGGGCGAGACGGGGATCGGGCGGCTCCGCGCCAGTTTGTTCCGCAGCCGCGCCGGGACCCAGGCGGTCATGCGCGTGGTGCCGTCGCAGATCCCGACGCTCGCCGACCTGAACCTGCCGAAGGCGCTGACCACGACGATCGCGAACGAGCGGCGTGGGCTCGTCCTGGTGACGGGGACCACGGGCTCGGGGAAGACGACCACGCTGGCCGCGCTGGCGGACCAGATCAACCGCGTGCGCTCGTGCCACATCCTGACCATCGAGGACCCGATCGAGTACGTGATCGAGGACCGGCGGTCCGTGGTCACCCAGCGCGAGGTCGGCACGGACACCGTGAGCTTCCCGGACGGGCTGCGATCGGCGCTGCGGCAGGACCCGGACGTGATCGTCGTCGGCGAGATGCGCGACCGCGAGACCATGGAGGTCGGCCTCCACGCGGCCGAGACCGGCCACCTGGTGCTCTCGACGCTCCACACGATCGACGCGCGCGAGACGCTCACGCGCGTCATCTCGGTGTTCGAGCAGGGCGAGCAGGGGCACGCCCGGCTCCAGCTCGCGGAGACGCTGCGCGCCGTGGTCAGCCAGCGGCTGGTCCCGCGCCAGGACGGCCAGGGGCGCGTGCCCGCGGTCGAGGTCATGCTGGTGACCGCGCGCATCCGGGACCTGCTGATGGAGCCCGAGGCGATGGACGAGATCGCCGACGCCATCGGCGCGGGGCAGGCGCAGTACGGGATGCAGACGTTCGACCAGTCGCTGATGGGCCTGTACCGCGACGGGTGGATCAGCTACGACGAGGCGATCTCCCAGTGCACCAACCCGGCCGACTTCGCCCTGCGGTGCAAGGGGATCGGGTCCGGGTCGCCGGATGCGACGAGGTAGGGGGGACGAGGGGGGGGGCACCGCAGAGACCGCAGAGACCACGGAGACCGCGGAGACCGCAGAGAGAAACCAGAGGGTTGGAGGAATGAAGACGTCGATCCGGATCCGGGCGGAGTTCCTGAAGTACTTCGCGGACCGCGGGCACAGGGTCGTGGCGAGCCACTCGCTGATCCCCCCGGCGGACCCGACCCTGCTGTTCGTGAACGCGGGGATGGTCCAGTTCAAGGACGCGTTCACCGGCCTGCGGGACCCCGGGTACCGGAGGGCGACGACCACGCAGAAGTGCCTGCGCGTGTCCGGGAAGCACAACGATCTCGAGCAGGTCGGCCGCACGCCCCGCCACCACACGTTCTTCGAGATGCTCGGGAACTTCTCGTTCGGGGACTACTTCAAGGAGTCCGCGATCCCGTTCGGGTGGGAACTGCTGACGCGCGTCTACGGGATCGACCCGGCCGAGCTGTGGGTCACCATCCACCCCGAGGACGAGCAGGCGCGCGCGATCTGGCTCGACAAGGTCGGCGTGGACCCGGGCCGCGTCGTGACCGACCCCTCGAACTTCTGGGCGATGGGCGACACCGGCCCGTGCGGCCCGTGCAGCGAGATCCACATCGACCGCGGCCCGACGTACCGCGGCACGTCCATGCAGGACCCCGGCGACCGGTTCATGGAGCTGTGGAACCTGGTGTTCATGCAGTACGACCGCGACTCGTCGGGCAGGCTGACTCCGCTGCCCGCGCCGTCGATCGACACGGGCATGGGGCTCGAGCGCGTCTGCGCGGTGTTGCAGGGGGTGCGGTCGAACTACGAGACCGACCTGTTCATGCCGCTGATCGAGCGCGCCGCCGAGGTGGCGGGCGCGCGCTACGGCCGCGACGAGGACACGGACGTGGCGCTCCGCGTGATCGCGGACCACGCCCGCGCGACCGCGTTCCTGGTCTCGGACGGCATCTACCCGGAGAACGAGGGGCGGGGTTACGTGCTGCGGCGCCTGATGCGGCGCGCCTTGCGGTTCGGCCACAAGCTCGGCCTGCGCGGGCCGTTCTTCACGAGCATCTGCCTGGAGGTCGGGGGGGTGATGGGCGCGGCCTGGCCGGAGCTGGAGGGGGCGCGCTCGGTGATCGAGCGTGTCGCGGGCCAGGAGGAGGACCGGTTCCTGCGAACGCTGTCGTCGGGCATGGACCTGCTCGACCGCGCGATCGCGGCGACGAGGGCCGCGGGCGGGAAGACGCTCGACGGCGACACCGTGTTCACGCTGTACGACACCAACGGGTTCCCGGCGGACCTGACCGAGGTGATCGCGGAGGAGCACGGTCTCGGCATCGACCACGACGGCCCCGTGGCGCGGATGGAGCGGCAGCGCGAGCGCGGCCGGGCGAGCTGGAAGGCCGCGGGCACGCAGGGCGCGGACCTCGTGGCCGCCTGCCTGGAGCGGGGCCACGGGAGCGAGTTCCTGGGCTACGAGACGACCGTGGCGGAGGCGACGGTCCTGCTCGTCGCGCCCGACGGCGAGGCCGCGGCCGGGGGGGAGGCCGACGTCGTGACCGACCGCACGCCGTTCTACGGCGAGTCCGGCGGGCAGGTGGGCGACACCGGTCGCGTCGAGTGGCAGGGGGGCAGGGGCGACGTGCTGGACGCGCGGCGGCCGCACCCCGACGTGATCGCGCACCGGGTCCGCGTGACCGAGGGCGTCCTGAAGGCGGGCGACCGGGTCCGCCTGGTCGTGGACGCGGCGCGCCGCGACCTCACCCGCAAGAACCACAGCGCCACGCACCTCCTGCACCGCGCGCTGCGCGAGGTGCTCGGGCAGCACGTGCGCCAGCGCGGGTCGCTGGTGGCGCCGGAGCGGCTGCGGTTCGACTACTCGCACACCGGGCCGATGACCGAGGAGGAGATCGTTGCGGTCGAGGACCGCGTGACCGCATGGGTGCTGGAGGACGCGCCGATCACGACCGACGTTCTGCCGTTCGACGAGGCGGTCGCGCGCGGCGCGCTCCACTTCTTCGGGGACAAGTACGGCGACGTGGTGCGGATGGTCGCGATGGGCGGGTCGCGCGAGCTGTGCGGCGGCACGCACGTCTCGCGCACCGGCGAGATCGGGCTGGTCAAGGTCGTGTCCGAGGCCGGCGTGTCCGCGGGCGTGCGGCGGCTCGAGGCGCTGACCGGGCCCGGCGTGCTGGCGTACCTGCGCGAGCGCGACCGCGTGGTCTCGTCCCTGTCGCGGCTGCTCAGGACCGACCCGGCGACGCTCCCGGAACGCGTCGAGCGCATGATCGCGGACGAGCGGGCGCTCCGGAAGGACCTTGCCGACGCCCGCGTGCAGGCGGCCGCGAGCGGCGCGGGGTGGAAGGCCGGCGGCGGCTCCGGCGGCGGCTCCGGCGGCGGCGCGCCCGGCAACGTGCGCGAGGCCGGGGGGATCAAGGTGTCCGTCGTCTCGGCGGACGAGATCGACCCCAAGGCCATGCGCGAGCTGGCCGACGTGATGCGCGACAAGGTCGGGTCCGGGCTGGTCCTGCTGACGCGGTCGGACGGCGCCAGGCTGGCCGTCGTGCTCGCGGCGACGAAGGACGTGGCGGAGCGCCGTCCGGCGAACCTGCTGCTCCAGGCGGCGCTGGGTCCGCTGGGCGGTCGCGGGGGCGGGAATCCGCTGCTCGCGCAGGGCGGCATCCCCGACGCGGCCGGGGCGCCGAAGGTACTTGACGCCCTGCTGGCGACGCTGCAATCATAGACCGTTCGCGTCCCCGGCCCGCCCGCGCGGATGCGGGTCTTCCGGAGGCCGCAACCCCTCGATTGGAGGCCCCGATGGACCGCCTCGTCATCGACCTGCTGGAGCGCCACAGCAAGGTGCCCGGCAAGGACGACCTGTTGAACGACTACGTGGCCCGCTTCGCCGGCCAGCGCCTCGGCGCTGCGCTCGAGGCGAAGCCCGAGAAGGGCGCCGAGCCCGAGCCTGCCGCGGCGGCCGAGCCGGCCGCCCCGGCTGCCCCGACGGGCAGGAAGGGCAAGAAGGGCCGGCGCCAGGAGGCGGCCCCAGCCGTCGAGGCCCCGATCGCCGATGCCCCGGCTGCCGCGGCACCGGTCGTCGAGGCCTCCCTGTTCGATGCGCCTCCGCCGGAGGCTGCGCCGGCGGCGGATCCCTACGCGGCCCCGGCGTCCGAGCCCGAGCCGTTCGACCGGCCGTACGAGCCGGCGGCCGACGCGGGGTCCGAGCCCGAGCCGTTCGACCGGCCGTACGAGCCGGCGGCCGACGCGGCGGCCGAGGCGGCGGCAGGCGCGGCCGAGGCCGGCTCGCTGCTCGACGAGCCCCCGGCCGAGGAGCCGCCGGAGCCGACGCGCGCCATGCCGGCGCTCGAGTTCGGCGGCGACGACGTGCGCGGGGCGGACGAGTCCCGGTCGGAGACGCTCGCGTTCGAGGCGGTGGTCCTGCCGGCCGAGGCGCCGGTCGAGGCGGCCGAGGCGGAGGTTGCCGAAGCCGCGGCGGCCGAGGCTGCGGCGTTCGAAGCGGCGGCCGTCCTGGAATCCCGCTCCGAGACGCTCGCGTTCGAGGCGGTCGTCCCGACCGCGCCGGGCGACGTCGCGCCTGCCGAGGCCGCGCCCGCCGGCGAATCCGCGCCCGCCGACGCATCCGCGCCCGCCGACGCATCCGCCGAGGACGCCGACGACGGCAAGAAGAAGAAGAAGAAGCGCCGTCACCGCTAGCCCGCGGGCCCCCCATCCCGCGGGCTCCCCATCCCGCCCCGCCCGCCTGCGCCAGGCCCCATGCGCTACCCGCCGGTCGCCACCCGGCACTTCGCCTCGCGCCGCGCGCCTCGCGCCTCGCGCCGAGTCGCCGCGCCGCCCCCGGCGCGTAAGGCCCCGCGGCGTCCCGCGGCGTCCCGCCGCGTCCCGCCTGGTCCTGGGCCGGCTCGTCCCGTGCACCCGGCCGAGCAGCGGCGCCGGGCAGCCCGCGCCGATCCGGGGGCTTGCTCAAGGGAGCCCCCGGTGGCCGCAGGCGCGGATCGCGCACACGGTCGTGCATTCGGCCGAATGATCGGGCGATTCGATGCCTTGACACCCCCGTCGGCCGGCGGATATGCTCCATGCAGAAGTGCGGATGTTGCCCTGGAACCGTGCGTAGGCTGACTGCTCCGGTCGAGGAGCAGAGGCGGCCGCGTGCGATTCGGGGGGTATCGGTCGGCGGAGGGGGGCCAACATGTCGAATCCGTTCGAGGAATCCGGCGTTGTCGTTGAGGGGTCGAGCGGGGGGGGGGGGGGGGCGATGTCCTGCAACTGCTGGATAGTGCAATGCTATCTGAGTTGGCGGTCCGGGTCCGGCGACTCGACGGCTGGGCGGAGGACGGCGTCCAGGATGCCCTTCTGGATCTCGTGACCAGGGTCCGGAAGGGCGAGGGCATCGGGCGGACCGAGCGCGATGACGTCCGCGAGTGGATCGTCCGCGGGACCTGGTACGCTGCGTTCAAGCAGATGCGCAAGTGGCGGGTGCGGCTGTCGGAGCCCCTGTCCGACGACAGCCTCGCCGACCCGGACCCTGGTCCCGAAGCTTCGGTCCAGCGTGCCGAGGAGGCGTCGGCGGCGCGGAGCGAGGTCGCCCGACTCCTCGCCGGCCGCTGTCTCGGCAGCCGCGACCGGAGTCTCATTCTGGCGCTCTTCCTGGAGGAGCAGTCGCCGGACGAGGTCGCGCGCCGGCGGGGCTGCGACGTCGGCGCGGTGTACGTGGCCAGGCACCGGGCGCTCCGGAGGCTCCGCCGGGTCGCGTCCCGGCGTGCGGCGCCCGCCCGCGACCGCGATCGCGACCGCTGACGTCACCGGCCGCTCGGGGTGAAGCGCAAGGAGTCCAGCGCGTCGTCGGCGCGTCCCGGCTGGGTCAGACATCTTTCCTGTAAGGAATCACCCGGCTCGCGGTTTGTATTTGGGACGCAGGAACTCGTCGAAGGAGGAAGGCCGTGGAGAGCGTGGTCTTGCAGGACGTCACGACCCTGGAGGGACTCGGGGGCTCGGTGCCGGTGACCTTCTACCAGAACCGGGACACGTGGCTGTGGGCCGCGAAGGCAGAGAACGTGATCCTGGTCGTCGAGGTCTTCGAACTGAACGGAACGGACGCCGATCCCACATTGAGCATCCAGACCGGCCCGGACGCCGGAGGCCCCTGGACGACCGTGGCCTCGTGGACCGAGCCGGGGACCTACACGCTGTTCCTGGGTCGCGAGCCGACCTATTCGCAGGCGCAGCGGGTCGAGGGCTACCTCCGGTGGAAGTTGAGCGAGACCGTGAACGGCCACGCGTGGAATGCGTGCTTCCGAGTGACCGCGGTCATCGAGCCCGTCGGCTGACGCGTTCGAGGGGGCCCGGGATGCTCGGGTTGCGGATGATGCCTGTCGCGAGGAGGGGATGATGGACGCTTTCGTGCGCTGGCAGCAGTTGACGACCGTGACGGTCGGCTCGGCGGGTGGGGACGTGATCCAGAGCCGGTCGAAGTGGCTGGACACGCTGTGCATCGGCAAGGTCTCGATCCACGTGGAGATATTCCTGCTCGCCGGCAAGGGGGCCGGCGCGTCCGGGATGGACTTCTTCATCGAGACGTCCAACTCGGACGAAGGTCCGTGGACCGTGCTGGAATCGTGGTCCGGCGGGGCCAGCGGCATGAAGGTGGACGAGGTGCTGGACCTGGAGGCGCACTACGCCGCGGTCAGCAAGCTCCAGAGGCTGGTGCGGTGGCGGGTCCACAACCCTGCCGGGGAGGCGCGCAAGGCGAGCTTCCGCCTGCGCTACGGCATGCCCGGACAGCAGGCCGCCGGGCCGGCGAGCTACGCCGCGGTCGCGTCGGCCGAGTTCGTGCAGGACTGGGTGACGGTGCACTTCAAGAACGCGAACACGGACCTGGTCCAGGACCAGGAGGAGTGGATCGACTGCGAGGGGATGGACAGCCTCGCGTTCCTGCTCCAGATCCCGGTGGTCTCGAACGTGGTCTTCAAGGGCGAGACCGCCCCTGCGCTCGACGGACCATGGTCCACCATCGGAGCCGAGGTGCCCCCGTTCTCCGGCCCCGACTTCGAGTACGCCGGGTCGTTGTTCGCGAACCGGCGCCCGGACGCGCCGCAGGGATACCGGCTGGACCGGTTCGTGCGGTGGCCCCTGACCGGCCAGGCGGGCGGGTTCATCTGCTTCCGGATCCGGGGCGTGTTGCGGCAGAAGTGAGGTCGGATCGTCCGGGTCGGCAGCCGGGCATCTCGAGTTGGAGGCGATCCGATGGCGGTCTGGTCAGTCGACGAAACCGGGAACGCGTACGGCCCGCCGCGGCCCTCGATCGCGTACTGCATCAAGGACGCCAAGTGCAAGGCGGTCCTCATCGACTCCGGCCACATCGAGGACGACACGATCGTGGTCGACAGGCCGGTGCGGATCATGGCCCAGTGGGGCTGCACCGCGAGGATCAGCGTCGGCTCGTCCAAGGGGACGAACAAGGCGGTGTTCCGGGTGACCGCCGTCGGCTCGGGCAAGGTGGAGTTCGGGGCGGTCGGGAAGCCTGCGCTCGCCGGCAAGTCCGCCGGTTTGCCGCTCCCTCCGGGGGCCAAGAACGAGCGTGGTCGGCTGCGAATTGTGAGCCGGCCCGAGGGGTATCAGCAGTCCGACAAGTTCGTAGACTGGGCGGCCTGCGTCGAGATCGCGAGCGCCCTTCCGACCGGCGGCCTCGCGATCGAGCACTGCGACCTCGTTGCTTCGGGGGACAAGCCCGGCGTGGGGATCAAGGTGGGCTGGATCAGCGTGCCGGGCCCGAAGAAGCCGCAGAACTTCATCGAGAACCCGATCCGGCTCACGGACTGCCGGTTCGGGGCGGCGGACCCCGGCGGCCCGAGCCATCCGGGCGACGCCGGCCTGTCGTATGGGATCTACTCGTTCGCGCTCCTGGCGCAGGTCCACATCGTCGAGTGTACCGCGGACCGGATCGGTTGGCGGTTCGTGGGGGCGAACGGGTTCGGCGGGCGCATCGCAAGGTGCGACGTCACGGCACCCGTCCTGTTGAGCACGCAGGGCGACCAGCAGGGCTTCTCGACGTTCGGAACGGTGCAGATCGACAACTGCCTCTTCCGATGGTCTCCGCCGATGAACCCGCCGGACCCCCCGAAGGATCACGCTGTTGCGGCTGTCCTCGTCCCGGCCTGGTACGACCCGCCGAAGAAGGACGACTTCACGCCGCACGGGCAGGGGCGCGATACGTGCTACTGCGGGTATTCAACGAATCCCTCGTCCAGCGGCGGGAATGGCGGGGGGGTAGCTGGGTTTGAGAAGCCGGATCCGCATCAGATCGGTTGGGAGCCGACGTACCGGTTCTTCATCGTGAACTGCACGTTCATCGGGCCTGAAGCGTCCTCGTCCCCAGAGAAAGGATGGGTGGCCGTCCGCGTGATGCCGAAGGCAATGAAGTACTACGAGGTCCGCCTGGTCAATTGCATCTTCGCGTACTGGCCGGTCGGGGTGTTCGTCGATTTCGGGGAGTCGAACAAGACGAAGAACCCGGTGTTCGCGAATGCCTGCTCGTTCTACAAGTGCGCGAAGAAGGTCGACAGCCCGCTCAAGTACGGCCCCTTCCTCCTGGAGACCTCGCCGGCCGGCGCCCCCGGATTCGTCACCGCGGACCCTCTGTACCATCTGGCGACGGGATCCAAGTGCATCGACAAGGGCGTGCCGCCCGGGGAATTCGCCATTCCCTGGATCGCGAGTCCCGCGCTGAACAAGAATGGGGGGACGTTCGTGTCGCGGCCCAAGGGCCTGGGCTGGGACGTGGGATGCTACGAGGTGTAGCGGCGCGGGAGGGAGAGTCGCGCGCGCGGTTGACGCGCGGTTGCCGCGGCGCGAGACTAGGTCGAGACGTCCACTGGCCGCGGGGAGGCGATCCGATGCGTCGGCACGCGTTGTTCGTGGCTCTCCTGGCGAGTGCCCTCTGCGTGTCGTGCCGTACCGGCGGGGGTTCCGACAACGCGGGCGTACCGGCGGACGCCCCAGGCGCGGACGAGGCCGGTCCGGCGACCGACGTGACCGATTACGGCGTCGAAGCATCCGAAGTGCCCGTCGAGGACGTGCCCCTCCCGGACCCTCCACCGCCCGACGAGCCCCCGGACCAGGTCGTGCCGGACCCGGTGCCGGACAAGGGGGCCGACGGGGCGAATGATGCGCCCGCGAATGACGAGGGGGCCGCTGACGCGTGCCAGCCGGCCTGCGACGGCGCGAAGTGCGGCGACGACGGGTGCGGCGGGGTCTGCGGCAAGTGTTCGGGCTGGGAGGTGTGCCGCGAGGGGCAGTGCGTGGAGTTCGAGTGCGAGCCAGGGTTCGTGAGGATTCCGGCCGGCGAGTTCGACATGGGCGCCCCGGAGGACGAGCCGGGGACCTTCGAGTACGGCCTTGAACGCCCGGTCCACCACGTCACGATCACGCGTCCGTTCTGCATGGCGGAGTCGGAGACGACCCAGGCGGCTTGGGAGTCGGTCATGGGGAACAACCCGTCGGCTCCCCAGGACGGCGGGTTACCTGCCCTTGGGGGCGAGTATCCCGTTCAGTGCGTGAACTTGTGGGAGGCGCTGGCCTACTGCAACCTTCTGTCCGGGAAGAGCGGGCTCGAACCGTGCTACGCCCTGGAGGGATGGGACGGCGAAGGGTGCGGGGGCAAGAAGGCCGGGGAGGGGGTCGATTGCGGCGGCCTCGAGCCCAAGATGAAGTGTCCGGTGACCTTCAAGGGTCTGGATTGCGCCCCAAATCGTCGGGTGCCGTCGGCCGGCCACGCCGGGTAGGTCCTCGCCCCCCACCTTCTGGCGTCCGGTCGGGGGTCCGACCGATGGCAACTCGGGCTCCGCGGCGTCCGCAGCCCGGTCGGCGT
>VGRB01000125.1 GCA_016875475.1 Deltaproteobacteria bacterium | reverse complement strand
GGGGGGCGGGCGGCGCCGGCATCAACGGCGCCGTCCGAGGGTGCGCGGGGGGGGGGAGCCACGCGCGGGGGGAGGGCCAGGAACTCGCGAACCGCCTCGACCACCATCGCGGTCGCGCGCAGGCGGCCCTCGATCACGGACCCGGCGGCGTGCGGGGTCGCGAGCGCGCAGCGCTCCACCAGCGCGGGGTCGGGCGTGGGCTCGCCTTCCCATACGTCCACGGCGGCGGCGACGCGGCCCGAGTCGATCGCGCGGGCGAGCGCCGCGTTGTCCACGACCGCGCCGCGGGCGGTGTTCACGAGGATGCGAGGGCCGCGCGCGAGCACGCCGGCCGACACCATGCGGTGGGTGGGCCACGGGTCGTCGCCCGGTCGCGTCAGCGGGACGTGCAGCGAGACGGCGTCGCACGCGAGCAGCTCCTCGAGCGACGCCGACCGGAACTCCCCCCCGGAGCGCGCCGCAAGGGGCGGGTCGTGGTCCGCGTGCCGCACGCCGAGGCGATCGAGCCGCATCCCGAGCGCGCCGCCGCAGTTGCCGAATCCCCAGATGCCGACCCGGAGGTCCGCGAGGGCGCGGCCCTCGGCCCGGGCGAGGTGCGAGAGCGCGGCGAGCGCGAAGTCGGCGACCCCCCCCGCCGTCGAGCCGGGCGCGTTGAACAGCGGGATCGGGCGGCCGGTCCGGCGGCGGTACGCCTCGAGCGCCGCGCGGTCCACGTGGTCGGTCCCGATCACGGGCGTCGCGATCGCACCGAGGCGCGGGCAGCGTTCGAGGAGCGGCGCGTCGATGCGAGTCGCGCTCCGGACGACCAGGACCCCTGCGTCGCCGAGGGAGGCCGGCAGGTCGCGGAATGGGCGCACCTCGCCGAGCGCGGCGAACGCCTCGACCGCGCCGGGGATGCGCTCGTCCACCAGGATGACCATGGGGGACCCCGGGGCCGGCAGGCGGGCCAGGGTTGGCCCGCCCTGCAAACTACTTCCTCTTGCCGAACAGGGCGTCCAGCCGTTCCCTGGCCTCGTCCGAGCTGCGGGGGCTGAGCTGCGGCTTCCCGCCGCCGAACATCTTCGACAGCCGGTCCTTGGCCTTCGACGCCTCGTCCTCCGCGCCGCCCTCGTCCATCGCCTTGAACGTGAAGTACAGGCAGAAGTTGCCCTCGGTGCGGTCGCGGATGAACTCGCCCTGGTTCTCGGTGCACTGGTTGTGCACGTCCGGGTTCCAGAAGCGGCAGTTGTAGCAGCAGTGCAGGTACGCGTAGCAGTTCGGGCACATGTCCCGGCGGCCGATCTTCACGTCGAAGACCAGCTCTTCGCCGCACTTGTAGCAACGGAACCGGGGATCCTTGGTCTCCATCGGGCCTCCGGTCTCGGACCTCCAAACAGCCGGCAATGCTATCACGCCGTGCGCGACCGCGCTCGCCCTGGCGGGATCATGCCGCCGGGTCGCATGGTTGTGCGTCGTCTTGGCGCCCGCGCAAGGCTCCCCTTACGATTTTCGTTGCGTGACCGATTCCCGAATCCGGGAGCGGTCTTTGAGGGAGGTGTTGACGATGGAGGCCATGGCGATCGCGCCGGCGGAGATGATCGATGCCGCGTTCCCGGTGACCGAGTCCGACGGCCGCACGCGGTCGCGCGAGTGCACGGCGACCCGGATCGGCGCGGACGGCATGGAGATCCGGACGGAGGCCGTGCCCGCGACGCGGTTCGCGTGGCTCGAGTTCCACATCCCCGGCTCCGGGCACAGGGTCAAGGCGCTCGGCGAGGTGATCGCCTGCATCGCCGGCGAGGGCGCCACGCGCGTCATCCTCCACTTCAAGCACCTCTTCCCGCGGGACCGGGCGGCGCTGGCGCACTGGCTGGTGGCGCCTCGGGTTGCGGCGTAGCATCCCCCCCCCACGCGTGCCCGGCTGCGTAGGCCCCCCGCGGCGGGGACGCCGCGGCCACTCGAGGTCGGCGCGGCCCCTACAGGGCCTTCCCGACCTCCTGCGCGATCTCCACGAACCTTCCGTACGGCACCGCGGGCCACGACTCGGCCTTCTGCGCACCTGTCGCGTGCGTGATCAGCGACACCCTGGCCGCCGTCTCCGCGTCCGGCGCCTCGTAGATGTCCATGAAGTCGTAGGGTCCCAGCAGCGCGTAGTGCGCGACCCAGCGCACTCCCGGGCAGAGGCGATCGACCGTCTCCTTCCACTCGCGGCCGTACTCCTTCCGCTTCCCGGGCTGGTTCATGACGGTCGGCGTGAGCTTGGTCATCAGGACGTACGTCGGCATCGGCCACCTCCTTCGAGCGTTTCGATGAGGTCATGATACCGCCGCCTGGACCGCTGTGGAAGGGGCGGGGCCCGACCCGAACCGTCGGGCCTCCGCTTCCGTCCCTTGAAATACGATTCGGCGACGGTCCGAGCGCGTCCGAGTTCGCGAAAGCGATCGAGAACTCCAAGGACCTCGTCGTGCCGGCCATCGCCATCTTCGAGGTGTTCAGGAAGACCGTCCTTCTCCGCGGCGAGGCGGCCGGGCTGGAGGCGACTGCGCTCATGATGCAGGGTCGAGTCATTGATTTTTCCGCGACCATCGCGCTCGAGGCGGCCAGGTTGTCCATCGCCCATCGACTCCCGCTCGCCGATTCCTTCGTTCTCGCAACGGCCCGCTCCCACGACGCCGTCTTGTGGACGCAGGACCGCCATTTCGAGGGACCGCCGGGAGTCGAGTACCGGGAGAAGAGGAGCGCCTGGCGGAGTCCGCTGGTCGGCGTTCGGCAGTGGAGGGATGTCAACACGGGGGGGGGCCGTCATGCCGCGGGAGCGCCGCACCCGGCCACGTCCAGCCCCGCCTCGCCCCCTTCCGGAAAGCGCCCTTGTCAATGGCGCGGTCGTAGGCCTCGCGGGACTCGACGGCGCGGCGACGCGCCAGGTCGAGGAGGGATTCGTCCATCGCGATCATGCCCTGCCGGCGGCCGGTCCGGATCAGGTTGTCGATCAGGTGGGGCTTGCCCTCGCGGATCATGTTCGGGAGCCCGGTCGACCAGAACAGCAGCTCGCACGCGGGCGCGCGACCGCCGGTCCGGCAGGGCAGGAGCTGCTGCGCGAGGATGGCCCGCAGCACGCCCGCGGCCATGCCGCGCACCGCGTCCTGCTCGTGCGCCGGGAACACGTTGACCAGCCGGTCCACGGTCCGCGAGGCGCTGTTCGTGTGCATGGTCGCCAGCACGAGGATGCCCGTCTCGCCCGCCTGCAGGGCCATGGAGATGGTCTCGAGGTCCCGCAGCTCGCCGACCAGGATCACGTCGGGGTCCTCGCGCATCGCGACGCGCAGCGCCTCGGAGAACGTGCGCGCGTTCGCGCCGATCTCGCGCTGCGTGACCCGCGAAAGCCGGTTCGAGTGCACGAACTCGATCGGGTCCTCGATGGTCAGGATGTGCAGCCGTTTCCGGCGGTTGAGGTCGTCGATGAGCGCGGCGAGCGTTGTGCTCTTCCCGGACCCGGTCGGTCCCGTGACGAGCACGAGCCCGCTGCCGTAGTCGGTCAGGTGCCGAACCTGCTGTGGCAGGCCGAGGGCGTCGAACGACAGCGAGGACGACGGCACCTGCCGGAACACCGCGGCCGGGCCGCGCTCCTGCCTGAAGAGGTTCACGCGGAACCGGCCGAGGTCGTTCGCGTACGACCAGTCGAGGTCGCCGGTCCGCGAGAACTGCTCCCAGACGGTCCGGGGCGCGACCGCCCGGATCATCGCCTCGAACTCCGCGGCCGTCACCGGGGCGACCCGGAGGCGCGCCAGCGCGCCCATGACCCGGACGATCGGGGACTCGCCGGACACGAGGTGCAGGTCGGACGCTCCCATCTCCACGGCAAGGTCCAGGAGGTCGTCGAGGCGGCGGGCGGGCGGTGCGTCAGGCGCGGACATTCGGCCCCCCCTTCAGGAACGGCCGGAACGGCTCCTTGTTCACGGCCCGCATGAACGCGTCCTCGGCGCCGATCCGGCCGGCCTGGAGCAGCTCCAGCAGCGCCCCGTCGAAGGTCTGCTGGCCCTCCCCCTTGCCGATCTGCATCAGGCCGGGGACCTGCATCAGCTTGTTCTCGCGGACCAGGCTGGCGATCGCGTGCGTCGCGACGAGCAGCTCGAAGCAGGCGATCCGCCCGAGCGCGTCCACCCGCCGCAGGAGCATCTGGGAGATCACCATCCGCAACGAGTCCGACAGCATCAGGCGGACCTGCTGCTGCTCGACCGCCGGGAACGACTCGATCAGCCGCTGGACCGCCCCGATCGCGGTCGGCGTGTGGAGCGTTGCGAGCACCAGGTGCCCGGTCTCCGCGGCCTCGACCGCGAGCCGCATCGTGACGACGTCGCGCATCTCGCCGACCACGATCACGTCCGGGTCCTCGCGCAGCGCCGACCTCAGCGCCGCGGGGAACGACTGGGAATGCTTGCCGATCTCACGCTGGTTCACCAGCCCGCGCGCGTGATCGTGGAGGTACTCGATCGGGTCTTCCAGCGTGATCACGTGGACCGGCTTCGCCGCCGCGATCAGGCCGACGAGCGCGGCCATCGTCGTCGTCTTCCCGGCCCCGGTGCGGCCCGTCACGAGCACGAGCCCCTGCTGCATCGAGACCACGTCCCCGACCTTCACCGGGAGCCCGAGCGCCTCGATCGGGGGGGGATCACCCGCGATCAGGCGGACGACCGACGCGAGGCCGCGCCGCTCGCTGAACACGTTGACGCGGTGGCGGCCCGCGCCCGGGAGCACGTACGGGAAGTCGGCCTGGAGGCCCTCGGCCAGCCCGGCGGCGCGGCCTTCCGGGAGCATCTCGCGGACCAGCGCGGCCGCCGCCTCAGGGGTCAGCGGCTCGTCGCAGGCCGGGACCAGCTCGCCGTGGACGCGGAACGCCGGTGGCGAGCCCGGGACGATGTGCAGGTCGGACGCGCCCGCGATCCGGGCCTCGCGGAGCAGCTTGTCGACCGCCTTCTCGGACCGGGCGATGCCCGCCATGGCGGCGCGGACCTCGTCGTCGCCGATGCCGGCCCCGGCCATCTCCGCGAGCAGCCTCAGGATTGCGAGCGCCGCCTCGCGCACCCGCTGCTCCGGGTCAACAGCGAGGACCTTCCGGAGCGCCGGGATCGCGCGCGGGTCGGCCGCCGCCCGGATCGCGCGGAGCACCTCGAGGCGGACCTCGGGGGAGGGATCGCCGAGCAGCCGGACGAGCGCCGGGAGCGCAACGGCGGGCGCGACTTCGGCGAGCAGCGAGACCGCGGTCCAACGCACGTCGTCGACCGGGAGGGCCTGGACGAGCGCCTGCACCGCGTCCGGGTGCCGTACGGCCGCGATCGCCTGGAGCGCCAGCGCGGCGGCCCACCGGTCCTCGCCGGCGGCCACCGGCTTCAGCACCGGCAGCAGGTCAGGGGAGGGAACGCCGTGCGCGAGGTCGAGGAGGGCGTGAAGGTCCGCGCGCTCGCGCGCCGGGATCATGCGGGCCAGCGCCGCCGCCAGCGGGGGGCCGAGCCCGCGGAGCGCGCGCAGCAGGACCTCGTTCGACCCGCCGGTGAGCGATCGCCTGGCACGGAGGAGGCCGAGCAGCAGGTCGCCGGGCGCGTCCGGGGGGGCAGTGCCCGCCGCGAGGTCCGCGACGTGCTTCGCGAAGGCCTGGTACGCGGCCTTCTTCCGGGGCTCGCCGGGCTCGAGCAGGGCGGCCAGCAGGGTCGGGCCGTCGAGCGTCTCGAGCGGGGTCGCGCCCGTGGTGCGCGGCGCGGCGCCCGTTGTGTGCGGCATGCCGGCGTTGGTGCGCGGCGTGGCGGCGGTGGTGCGATCGGCCATCGTGACTCCCGGGGGATTGTAGCGCAGGAGCCGCCCCTCGTCGGAGCGGTGCCTGCGGGGCGTTCGGCCGCGGCACCGCGCGTGCGGGGTCTCACCGCCACCCCGGCACCCTCGCGCCCCTCGCAATCCCGACGCCGGGCGCCGCCCCGGACCCGGTGAGCTTCCGCAAGGCCGCAATCTCGACGAGACGGCCATCAGGTACCCTTGCGCCTCGCCGCACCCGTGCTCGCGCAGGAAGGCCCTCTGCCGGGTTGTCTCCACCCGTTGGCGACTATTCCGCAGCCGCAGGACGCCGCAGGAGGGCGGGCGGGCGCCCGGTCCGCTGCCGGCGCGGGGTCTCCTGGGTTGGCATCCGTCCTGCAGCGGCAGACGACAGCAGGGCATCGTGCCCGGCCGTGACGAGCGGAGGTCCGAGATGCGTACGGAAGTGGCGGCACTTGCGGCGGCCATCACGGCGTGGACGGCGGCACTCCCGGCGGCGCGGGCGGACACGCCGCCAGCCACGGCCGCGAAAGAAGTCCGCTGCCCGGTCATGGGGAACGTCGTGGCCGACCCGGCGACGGCGCCGAAGAGCGAGTACAAGGGCAGGACGCGTTTCTTCTGCTGCCTGGGCTGCAAGCCGGAGTTCGACGCCGACCCGGAGAAGTACGCGGAGAAGGCCGACGCGGGCGGCGTACTCGGCGCGGTTGACGACGGGACGCACGGGGGCGCGCACGAGCACGGTCACGACCACCATGGTCGGGCCGGCGGCCACACCCAGTGAGGAGTGCGGGGTTCGCGAACGCCCGGATCGGGTCCGGGCGATGACATGGAGGTTCACGATGCAATCGAAGGCGTGGAGTTCTCGCGTGATCAGGCAGGCGACGGCGGCCTTGGCGGCCGCAGCGCTCGCGTCGCCGGGCTGCGGCGACGGCATGGACGGGATGGCCGGCATGGCCGGGACCGGCCAGTACGAAGCGTCGCTGGTGGACGCGCGGCGCGGGTTGGACGAGGTGAAGGCGGGCCTCGCGGCGTGGCAGGGCGGCGAGAAGGGCGGCGGCCTCGATCGGATGCGGCAGGGGATGGACGCCATGGCCGCCGCGATGGGCGGCATGTCGTCGGGCATGACCGAGATGCACGGGGCGGGGATGCCGGGGGGCTCGTGCATGGACGAGGCGATGTCCGGCATGGGCCACATGGACGAGGGCATGCCGGACATGCAGCAGGCCCTCGCGATGATGGGCGACGCGGATCCGGCGAACGACGATCAGGGGTTTCAGGGCATGCAGAAGGGCATCGAGATGATGCAGAAGGGCGTGGACGAAGCCGGCCAGGGGTTCCAGGGCATGGTGGCTGGTGGCATGATGGGCGGCGGCGCCTCCACGTGCATGCACGACGACGGCTGACGCGGCGTCGCGGACGCCAGCGGCGGAGCACACCCGGCGGGTGATGTCCCGTTCGCTGCGCCTGGTGCGGGAGGCGGCTCGCCCCTCGTCCCTCGCCGGCTTCCGCGCTTTCGCCGGTCCCGGCGTCCCCGCGGCTCACGTGGCCTGGATCACCATCCGGTCCTCGTCGGGCTTGAACCCGGCCGCGAGGAGCGCCCCCGCGATCGCGCACGTGCGCGCCGCTCAGCGGGCGGGGCGTCGCCTTGTTCAGGTAGGCGGCGACGTACGCGACTGCGAGCGATCGGGCGAACGGGGAGGGGGCCTCGCGGGTGACCTCGCGAACCTCGATTTCGCCGCTGCGGACCGCCTGGAGCACCTCCGTCAGCGCGGAAACGTCGAGCACGTCCTCGAGGCATTCGCGATACGGCTTGACCACGACCGGGAAGGCCGGGTCCGCCCGCACCTTCCCGAGCAGGTTCGCGGCTCGCAGGCGCTGCATCCAGAGCGGGGAGCGGCCGCGGATGCGGCGTTGCGGCAGCAGGAGCGCGCGGGCTGCGTTCTCGCGGAACCGCGACGCGAACAGGGACGAGTGGCCGAGCTGGTCCAGCACGCGGTCCGCGATGCGATCGGGGTCCGGGACCAGCAGGTCCGGGTCGGGAGGGGCGTCGGGATCGGCGAAGCGAACCGCGATCCCGTCGTCAGTCCACGGGGCGTGCACGTCGAAGCCTAGTGGTCCCCGCCACGAATACAGGCACGCAACGCAGGCGCAGCGCACCCGGCCCGACTCCAAGCCCCACGTGCCCCGCCGTCGTCCCGAGCCGCATCCCCCTTGCGGACCAGGGCCGCAATGGGGGCCCAGCCCTGCGCGCTGCACCCGTTGCCGACTCGCACCTCCGCCCGGGCGCAGGGCTACCCGCATGAACGGGCGCCGGCGGGGCACGATTGGGTGCGCTGCGCCCCAAGGAACGATAAGTACCCTCAATTCGGGCGGGGACCACCAGGTTCCTCGCGGCGAGGTCGTCGAGCGGGTACTCGCGGCGGAGCCACGCGGCGGAGCGCGCCGGGTCGCGGCTCGTGACTTCGCGCAGGAACGCGCCGACCGCGCGGCCGAGCGGGAGGGGGCGGCCGGGGCGCTCGCCGTGCCAGAAGGGCATGCGTCCGGGCTCGCTCGGCGCGGGCACGACGATCACGCGATCGCGGGCCAGCAATCCCGCTGGACGCGGGTCGGGTCGCCCGCGAAGCGCGACGCGAACCACGCGCGGGTGGCGGGCGCGAACGGCGCGAGCGGGTCGGCCGGCGGTCGGCGGGGGCTCACGGAGGTGATCTGCGGCAGGCGGGGGATGGGTGCAAGGAGGGAGGCGTCATCGGGCGTTCCGGCGCACGCGGCGAGCAGGACGATCGCGGTCGGCGAGGCGCGCGCGGCACCCTCGATTCCACCCCCGCCAGATCGAAAGCGCGGCGCCTCCGTCTGTCCGTTCCGTGGACGGGAGAAAACAACCGAGGAGGTGCCCGATGTGGTCGATGAAGACGGCGTGCGTGTTCCTGGCGGGGCTGGCGGTCGTGGCCGCGTGGGCGGGGGCCGCGTGCGCGGACGAGGCGGCGAAGGCGGGACCGATCGAGACGGCGAAGCGGCCGCTCGTGCAGGTCGCGATCCTGCTCGACACGTCGAACAGCATGGACGGGCTGATCAGCCAGGCGAAGTCGCAGCTCTGGCGGATCGTCAACGAGATCGCGGGGTGGAAGAAGGGCGGCGTGCAGCCGGACATCCAGGTCGCGCTGTTCGAGTACGGGAAGTCGTCGCTGCCCGCGGCGGAAGGATTCCTGCGCATGGTCGTGCCGCTGACCGCGGACCTCGACAAGGTTTCCGAGGGGCTGTTCGGGCTCGGCACGAACGGCGGCGACGAGTTCTGCGGGCAGGTGATCGACGCGACCGTGGGGCGGCTGACGTGGAGCGCCGACCCCGCCGATCTGCGCATGGTCTTCATCGCCGGGAACGAGCCGTTCACGCAGGGGCCCGTCGATTTCCGCGCCGCGGTCGGGCGCGCGGCCGCGAAGGGGATCGTGGTCAATACGATCCACTGCGGGTCGTACGACGAGGGCGAGCGCACGGGCTGGGGCGAGGGCGCGCGGCTCGCGGGCGGGCAGTACGCGCACATCGACCAGAACGCGCGGGTGGCGCACGTGGCCGCGCCGCAGGACGCGGAGATCGCCAGGCTCGGCGCCGAGCTGAGCGGCACCTACGTGGCGTTCGGGAAGGCCGGCAAGGAGAAGAAGGCGCGCCAGGAGGCGCAGGACAGGAACGCGGAGGCCGCGGCCCCGGCGGCGGCGCTGTCGCGGACCGCGTTCAAGGCGTCCGGCGCGTACGGCGCGGGCGACTGGGACCTCGTGGACGCGGTGGCGACCGGCAGGGCCACGGCCGGCGCGGTCGCGGAGGAGGACCTGCCCGCGGAGATGAAGGGCATGGACGCGGCGAAGCGCGACGAGTACGTGCGCGACCAGCAGCGCAAGCGCGCGGACATCCAGGCGCGGATCCGCAAGCTGAACGCCGAGCGCGAGGCGTTCGTGACCGCGAAGCAGGCCGAGGCCGCCGCCGGCGGCGAGCGGACCCTCGACGCCGCGATGATCGGCGCGGTCCGCACCCAGGCCGCCACGAAGCAGTTCAGCCGGTAGCCGGTGGGGTGGCCCCGGGCGGGCCATCCCCCTTGCGCTCCCGCGTTGCGGTCGCGGAGCGCGCCGCGCCTCGGCGCGGCGCGGCGCGCTCCCTGCGGGCACTCCGCGCTGTCGCCCGGCCCGCACGGTGGGCGGTCCCGAACGACACCCGTCGAGACACGTACCCCACGTCCCCGACCCGGCAGGCCCCGGGGGCATCGATCGGAGGGGGGCGCGGCTCGCCCCCCTGCCCGCCGCCCCGCGTTGCGGGGCGCGGGCCATCCCCCTTGCGCTCCCGCCTTGCGGTCGCGGAGCGCGCCGCGCCTCGGCGCGGCGCGCTCCCTGCGGGCCGGAGATGCGCGGTCCGCAGTCAAGGGTGTATCATCCGGCCCGCTTGTTTCGAGGGGACGAAGGCGCGATGGACGACAGGAACCGGGGCCGGGGGCGCAGGGACGACAGGCGGCGCGACGCGCCGGACGAGCAGGCGTGGCAGGCCGTGCGGCTGCCGGGCGACCCGGCCGGGAAGGTGGCGGCGGGCGCGCGCGAGCGGCTGGACGCGATGCTCTCGGAGCGAGAGAGGGCGCGCGCGGCCGAGCCGGCGGAGGACTTCGGGAAGCTGCTCGAGGAGGGCGGCTTTGCGAAGGGCTTCGTCCGCCTGGAGCCCGGGGAGAAGATCAGCGGGCGGGTCGTGTCGCTCGAAGGCAAGACCGTGCTGGTCGACGTGGGCCAGCGGTCCGAGGGCTGGATCCCGAAGGAGGAGTTCAAGGCCGAGGAGCTGGAGCGGCTGCGGCCCGGAGACACGCTGGAGGCGTACGTGGTCCGCGCCGGCGGCGCGCCGCGGCTCGCGCGGGCCATGGGGATGCGGAGCCTGGACCTCGACGTCCTGATCGAGGCCGCGCGGACCGGCGTGCCCGTCGAGGGCAAGGTGAGCGGCGAGAACAAGGGCGGCTTCCAGGTCGACCTGCCCGGCCTGCGCGGGTTCGTGCCGTTCTCGCAGATGGACGCCGGGCTCCGGCCGCCGCCGTCCGAGCACATCGGCAAGACGTACCGGTTCCGCGTGCTGGAGGTGCGCGGCCGGGACGCGGTCCTCTCGCGCGCCGCGCTCCTGAGGGAGGAGCAGGCCGCGCAGCGCGCCGAGGTGCTCGCGAAGCTGGAGGAAGGCCAGGTCCTGCGCGTGGCCGTCGTCAAGGTCGAGGCCTTCGGGCTGTTCGTGGACGTGGGCGCCGGGCTGCACGCGCTCGTGCCGCGGTCCGAGGTGTCGTGGGGCCGGTCGGACGAGGCGCGGTCCGGGATCCAGGCGGGCGACCAGGTCACGGTCAAGGTCATCCGGGTCGAGCGCGGGGGGGAGAAACCTCGCGTGACCGTCAGCATCCGCGAGGCGGGGGACGACCCGTGGGCGCTGGTGCCGGAGCGCTTCCCGGTCGGGACGACCGCGAAGGGGCGCGTGACGCGGCTCGCGCAGTTCGGCGCGTTCGTCGAGCTGTCGCCGGGGATCGAGGGCCTGCTGCACGTGTCCGAGATGTCCGCGACGAGGCACGTGCGGACCCCGGGCGAGGTCGCGCGCCAGGGCGACGAGCTGACCGTGTCCGTCACCGCGGTCGATACCGCGGCGCGGCGGATCTCGCTGTCCATGAAGGTGCTGGAGGTCGCGGCGGACGAGCCCGACCCCGACACCAAGGCGCGGTTCATGGCCCCGCAGAGGGGCTCCACTCAGGCCGCCGCGTCGCAGAAGGGCGGGGGGGAGACCGCGTTCGCGATCGCGCTCCGCAGGATGCAGGAGAAGCAGGGGAAGCGCTGACCCTCTCGCCGTTCGCGCCCGCCCGAGGCAACCTTCCCGCCTCAGTTGAACGAGCAGTTCGCGACGGTGCCGGTCGAGCCGTTGCCTCCGGAGGTGCCGAGGGAGACGCCGCCCGATCCTCCGAAGCCTCCCGCGCCGCCGGAGAAGGAGCGGCCCTGGGCGGTGCAGTTGGCCGCGCCGGGGGTGCCGGAGGTGCCGGACGTGTAGATGCCGTACGCGGCGCCGCCGCAGCCGCCGCCTCCGCCGCCGCCGTGGCCGCCCGCGCCGCCCTCGCCGCCCTTGCCGGCGTTCTGGAAGCACCAGCAGGAGCCGGGGCACAGCCCGCCGTCGCCGCCGTGGCCGCCGGTCCCGCCGACGCCGCCGTTGCCGCCGGATCCGCCGTCGCCGCCGATGCCGAGGTAGACGACCGTGTTCTGGACGGTGGGCCACGCGCCGCCGACCACGAAGATGCCGAAGGAGCCGCCGCCTCCGCCGCCGCCGAGGCCGCCGGAGCCGCCGCACCCGCCGGAGCCGCCGCCGCCGCCGTGGCCGCCGAGGCGGTCGCGGTTCGAGCAGTTGGCCTGGCAGTTCCCGCCGCCGCCCGCGCCGCCGCCGCCGCCGCCGCCGCCGCTCAGGCCCCCGCCCGCGTTGGCGCCCGCGGTGCCCTGCCAGTGGCCGGAGGCCACGGAGCCAGAGGTGGAGGTGCACGCGCCGCCGGCCGTCCCGTTCCCGCCGGCCGCGCCGTTCGTGCCGGGCGCGCCGGTCTGCGGGCTCGGCGGCAGGTAGCAGAGGCCGCCGCTCATGTAGCCGTCGTCGCCGGCGTCGCCGCCCGCACCGGCCGCGCCGCCGCCCGCGCCGTCGCCGGGCTGGCCGTTCACGCCGTCGTGGCCGGACTGCTCGCCCGAGGTGGCGGGCGGGCAGGTGTTCCAGCCGCCGTTGCCGCCGTTGACGTTGTCGGTCGTGCCGCAGGTGCGGACGCCGCCGTTGGCGTACTGGCGGTTGTTGGAGGTCGCGCACGGGTGGGAGGTGGTCTCGAACGCGTCGTACTGCGCGGCGTTCCCGGCGGTGCGGCCGGTGCCGTCCACGCCGGCGAGGCCGTTGCCCGCCGGGGTGCGGTCCTGGCCCGGGCCGGCGGTACCCCCCCAGATCACGTTGTCCAGGATCTGGAAGCCGGCGTTCGAGCCGGACACGCGGACGGCGTAGGAGTTGCCGCCGACGGCCGGGTTGGCCGGGCCGTAGATCACGAAGCCGCGGAGGGTCGTGGCGCTCGTGATGGCGTTGGTCGCGGCATCCACGGTCGTCCGGTGCGTGCCGGCGTCGCTCGAAAT
>VGRB01000124.1 GCA_016875475.1 Deltaproteobacteria bacterium | reverse complement strand
ATCCGCCTGCGCCCTCCTCAAAGGTACCCGAGGAACAGGAAGACCACCAGGGTGCCGACGGCAGCTGCGCCCGCGGCGACCATGCCCGCGAGCGTCGCCTTCCGTCGTCGCCACGGGTCGAGCGGACCCGGCAGGGTGGCCACCCGCCACAGGCGGAACGCGACCAGGAGCGCCAGCGGGGGCACCAGGATCGACCACGCGGCCGCGGTCATCGCCCGGTCGGCCTCGGCGTCGCGCTGCGCACCGCCGTTCGCGCGATCCGCGGGTCGCCGGCCGGGGCGGTCCCCGAAGCGGTCGTGGTCGTCGTCCCTCAACTCGTCCGGCACGCCGTCCACGTACTCGCCGCGGCCTTCGACACCCTCGGCGAGCAGCTCCATCGCCTGCGCCTCGTCCGTCGCAAGCACCTGGAGCCGGATCCCGCCGAACGTCCCGCCGACGTGGCGCGACGCCACCGCGTGCTCGTCCAGGAGGACCGCCTCGACGCCGCCGGCCAGCAGGACGTTCCGCGCCAGGTTCGCGTCGAGCGGGTCGTCGTAGGTCGCGACCGTGACGAGAGAGTCGGGCTGCGGCGGCACGGCAACCCCTCCTGGGAAGACCGGCCCGGACAGGGTATCCTACCCGCCGGGCTCCGGCAAAGGAGGTTCGGCATGGAGTGGCGCAGGCTCGCGGTCCCGGGACCGGCGGTGGCGTTCGTCCTGGCGCTCGCGGCGGCGCAGGCGGCGTGCGGCGGCGGGGGCGGCAACGGAGGGGGCGGCGCGGACGCGGTCGCCGACACCGGCGGCAAGCAGGACGTGGGCTACCCGGACACGCCGGCGCCCGACGCGATCCCGGACGCGGCGTTCGAGGTCGCGGGCGACACCCCCGACGCGGCCGGCGATCCGGCCCCCGCGGACGAGCCGACGCCTCCCGACGCTCCGGCCGACACGGCCGGGCCCGACCAGGCGCCCGCGGACGTGCCCCCCGCCGACGTGCCCCCCGCGGACGTGCCGCCCTCGGACGTGCCCCCGGAGTGCGCGGACGACCAGGACTGCCTGGACGCGCACGGGCCCGCGGCGACCTGCATGGGGTGGAAGTGCGAGGACGGGAAGTGCGCCGAGACGGCCCTCCCCAAGGGCGCGATCTGCACGACCGACGACGACGAGTGCCTCGACGAGGTCTTCTGCGACGGCGAGGGGCACTGCGGCGGCACGATGAAGTCCTGCGACGACGGGGAGGCCTGCACCTACGACACGTGCCAGCCGGGGGTCGGGTGCTCCAACGATCCGTACCCCCCCAAGGCGTGCGTCGACGGCGAGGGCAAGGCGGGCGTCCAGGCGTGCGAGGACGGCGCGTGGGGCCCCTGCCTGCCGGCGTCCGCGTGCGACCTGAAGGTCAACACGAACACGACCGGCACCGTGAACCCGTTCATCTGGCCGGCGCGCAGCGGCAACTTCTACGTCTCGTACGTGGCCAAGGAGGACGACGGCGGGAACCTGAAACTCGCCTGGGTGGACCCGAAGACCTGCAAGGTCGTGGTCGGGCCGCTCAACGTCAACGACAAGCCCGGGACGGTCTACTACTGGGGCGCACAGTCCGTGATCTCGGACCAGGCCGGCAACTTCTACGCGGTCTGGGAAGGCAAGATGGGCAGCGGCCTCGAGATCGGGTTCGCGGCGAGCGAGACCGGCGACCTGTTCGGCGCCGCCATCGAGACCGTCTCGGTCAGCAAGAACGGCGGCGACCCGGCGATCGTCGCCATCGCCCCCGGCAAGGTCATCGCCTCGTGGCGCGGGTACGACGGCGCCCAGTACGACCCGTGGTTCTCGTTCAACTACGGCGTGTTCGGCGACAGCGGGTGGGCCGAGGCCGTCCGCGTCGCCTCGTCCGAGGTCCAGGACGACCAGACCGCGATCGCGGTGGACGGGGCCGGGAACATCCTGGTCGCGTGGCAGTCCTTCGACGACGGGACCCCCGAGGGCGGGAACATCTACGTCGCGAAGAGCACGGACAAGGGCGTCACGTTCGGCACGCCGGTCCGCGTCAACGACGTGCTGTCGAAGGCGAACGTCGGGAAGGCGCGGTTCATGGTCGCCGGCCCGGCGGGCGTATGGGTCGTGTGGAGCGACACGCGTTCGGACTCGGAGGGCGACGTCTACATCGACTTCTCCGCGGACGGGATCGCCTTCGGCACGGACCTGATGGTCAACGACGACACCCACCGCTGGCAGGAGGACCCGTCGATCGCGCTCGGCCAGGGATCGGCGTGCGCGAACGACGTCTACGTGGTCTGGCAGGACCTCCGCGGGAACGACGGCTGGGACATCTACGGCGCCCGCAGCACGGACGGCGGCAAGACCTTCGCCGCGAACGTCCGCGTCAACCCGTCCGCGGACGGCGACCAGATGAACCCGGCGCTCACCATCGACTACGGCTGCGTCGCCGGCGCCTCGTGGCGCGACGACAGCGGAAACGAGGACTTCGACATCCGGGCCACCTTCTCGCCCTCCTGGTGAGGTGGTATCCTCGCGCCCGCCTCCGCGAGTCGGGGGTGTTGCCCGGGCGCATCGCGGGAGCCGCACGATGTCGAACGTGGAGATGGGCCGGATCCGCCAGTCCTTCCTCGCCGGGGCCCGCGAGCGCATCGACTGCGCCCGCTCCGCGCTCGCGATGCTCGGCCGCGACCCCGCCCGGGTCGAGTCCGTTCACGACCTGCGGCGGTCGTTCCACTGGCTGGGCGCCTGGGCCGCGGTGCACGGCCTGCCGGGGCTCGCCCGCAACGCCCGCGACGGCGACGACGACGTGACGCGATCGCTGCTCTCGCGGGGACGGCCGGGCGCCTCCGACGTGGCCCGCTGGCGCGCCCTGGTCGAGGCCTCCTTCGCCGCGGTCGTCGCGGCCGCGGCCGCCGCGTGGTCGCCGGCCGACGACACCAGCCGCTTCCTGGTCCTCTCCCCCGACGCGACGCGGCTCGGCGGGGAGGGCGGCCCCCTGCCGGTCGCGCTCCGGTGCGACGTGGCGACCTCGGTCGATGCGGCGGCGCGCGCGCTCGACGCACGCCCCCCGGTGGCCGTGCTGCTGGACCTCCGCTGCCCCATGTCCGACCTGCTGGAGGCGGTCAGGCTCTCGCTCGCTTCGGGCGGCCCATGGCGCCCGGTGCCCCCCGTGCTGGCGCTCGGCGACGTGCCCGGCGCGGTGGACCGGTTCCGCCTCTCGGACGCGGGCGTCGCGGCGATCCTGCCGGCCTCGACGCCGGTGGCCGAGGTGGTCGGCCGCGTGCTCGACCTGGAGGCCGGCATCCGCGCGTGGCGGGGCGAGGCGTACCTGCTCGGCCCGGACCCGGAGGTGCGCGCCGCGCTCGAGCGCGACCTCGCCGTGGACGGCGTGCGCGGCCGGGCGTTCGACGACCTCCCGTCGCTGCTCCGGGCGTGGCTCCGGCGCGCCCCGGACGCGGTCGTCGCGTGCGCCTCGGGGGCGGCGCGGGCCGACGTGGAGCCGGTGCAGGTCCTGCTGCACGACTGCCGCGAGGCGCGCGTCCCGATCGCGGTCGTGACGACGCGCGGCGACGCGGAGACCCGGCAGGCGCTCGCGGACGCCGGGGCCGACGACGTGCTGCTGTTCCCGTACGCCCCCGTCGAGCTGGCCTCCCGCATCTCCGGCCGCATCGACCTCCGTCGCATCCTGGGCTGACGTTTTGCTTGCGCGCGCGTGCATGGTATCCTCGCAACCGCGCTCAGCCGGTGTCAGAGGGGGGTCGGGCAGGCGGGGCCCGCGAGGGAGCGATGAGGGAATTCACCGAGACCCTGGTGCGAGCCGTGGTGGACCGCGAGGACGAGGTGCGGCTGAACGTCGTCGAGGCGGGCTCGACCGTGATCGTCGAGCTGCGGGTCGCCAAGGAAGACATGGGCAAGGTGATCGGCCGGGAAGGGAACATGGCCTGGGCGCTCCG
Organism: Deltaproteobacteria bacterium; assembly: GCA_016875475.1. Classification (GTDB taxonomy): domain Bacteria; phylum Myxococcota_A; class UBA9042; order DTJE01; family DTJE01; genus VGRB01. The sequence continues at coordinate 9,034 of VGRB01000124.1, read as the reverse complement.
GACGCTCGTCTCGAACGCCGCGGCAAAGCTCAAGAAGCGGGCCGTGCTGCAGATCCTCGAGTAGGCGTCCGCGGAGGCCCGATCCCGTCAGCGACAGCGGAGGTTTTCATGTCGATGCGATGCGTACTTGGGATCCCGGCGGTCGCGGTCGTCGCCGCGGTGTCGTGCCGGGCGGACATCGGCGCCGACCCGTCGGCGTACGTCGCGCCGCTGGTGGCGGTGTTCGATCCCGGGAACGGCGTCGTCCCGATGCCGAACGACGTGCTGATCTCGCCCGGCGGGCAGATCCGCATCCCGATCGAACTGACGAAGGCAGACGGGACCGTGGTGAAGGCGTTCACCCCGGCGATGGAGGAGCTGGTCACCTCCTACCTGAACAAGCTCGACGCCTTCCCCCCCGAACTGCCGCTGACCGTGGCGTTCGCGCGTGCGGGGGAGGGGGCGCAGGACGTGGACCCGGCGACGCTCCCCGGTGCGCTGCGCGTGTTCGACGTGACGGCCCTCGCCGCGGCGGTCGCGGCCGGCGCGGACCCGGCGACGGTCGCGGTGACCGAGGTGACCGACCTCGCGAACGGCCCGGTCGCCGCCGTCACCACCCCGACCGGCCTCGTCACCTCGCAGGTGAACTACGCGCCGAAGGCGCCGTGGCTGCCCGGCCACCGGTACGCCGCGTTCCTGACCACGACGGCGCGCGACCTCGGCGGCAAGCCGATCGTGCCCCCGCTCGTCATGAACTACCTGAAGGCCAGGGAATCGCTCGTGTCCGACCCGGACCCGGACGTGCCCGGCGACGAGTACGCGGTCGTGCTGGTCCCGGCGGCGAACCAGGACGCGGCGGACAAGGCCGCGCGCGAGCTGGAGGGGATCCGCGTCTCGCTCAAGCCGTTCCTCGACTACTTCGAGGCGGGCGCCCCGGACGCGATGAAGGTCCCGCGCGAGCAGACACTGCTGGCGTGGACCTTCCGGGTGACGTCCTACCCGAGCGCGGTCTTCGACAAGAACACCGGCGTCATCCCGCTCCCGAACGACGCCCTGATGAATCCGGCGACCGGCCGGCTCGGCTTCCCGCTGCCCGCCGGCGTCAAGTGCGACGACCCCGCGACCGTCGCGGCCCTGCCGGACGAGACCCGCATCCAGGGCGAGTTCTTCTGCTGGATGAACACGAAGGACGGGTTCCAGGCGGCCACGAACCTGACCGTGCCGGTGACCGAGGCCCCGGACGCGGAGACGCTCAACGCCGACAACGTGAAGCTGTTCGACCTCGCGGGCGGCGTCGCGACCGAGGTGCCGGGCCCGAAGGCGACGCTCGGGGCGGGTCAGCGCTCGGTCGTGATCGACCCCGCCGCCGTGCTCGTGCCGGGTCACCGCTACCTCGCGGTGCTGAGCAACCAGGTCGGCCGGAACGTCGGGACCGCGGACAAGCCGGTGTTCCAGCCGCTCGTCCCCCCCGCGGCCATGGCGATGCTCCGCCTGCGCGAGCCGGTCCTGAAGGACGGGAAGTCGACGCTCCCGGGCACGCTGTCGGACGCGGACGCGGCCCAGCTCGAGCCGATGCGCGCCGCGACGTCGGCCGCGCTCGACGCCTACGAGGCCGCCGGGTTCGACCGCGCCTCCGCGAACGTCTTCTTCACGTTCGCGATCTCGGGCGGGAACGAGGCGCTGTACGACCCGTCCGCCGGGGTCATCCCGTTCCCGAACGACGTGCTGATCGACCGGGATACCGGCCGCGTGAACCTGCCGGCGTCCCCCGCGGACCCGGCGGTGCTCGTCGCGTTGAAGGCCGCGATCGGCACGCTCGACGGCTTCTCGACCGTGGCCCCTGCCTCGACCTCGTTCGTGGCGCCGCTCGACCCGGCCTCGCTGACGCTCGCCAACAACATCCTGTCGATCTCGACGGTCGGGATCGGGATGGCGGACATCACGAAGGTCGATCCGCAGAAGCCCGAGACCCTCCAGAACCTCGCGATCTACGGCTCCGACCGGGTGGAGGCGACCTTCGACGAGCCGAGCGGGCAGCTCATGCTCACCCCGAAGGCCGGCAAGCCCCTGCCCCCGAAGTCGCGCTTCATGGTCGTGGTGTTCGACAAGGTGAAGAGCGCCGCCAGGGACGGCAAGGTCGCGGCCATGGAGCCGTCGCCGGTGTTCGCGCTGATCCGGTCGAAGAACCCGCTCGCGGCCGGCGGGAAGAGCGCGCTGCCGCAGCTCCTGTCCGACGGGGACGCCGCGCAGCTCGAGACGCTCAGGCAGGCCTACAAGCCGATCTTCGACACGTTCGAGTCGCCCCTCGGCATCAAGCGCGAGCAGGTGCTGCTGTTCTTCACGTTCACCACCGCGAGCACGACCGACGAGCTTTCCGCCCTGACGGCCATCGTCCCGGCGCCCCAGGCGTGGGGGCCGGCGATGAAGCTCGAGGACACCGGCGCGGCCGCGGTCAAGGAGCTGTTCACGCAGATCGAGGTCTATACGACCGCGGACGGCAAGGAGGTCCGCGAGGACTTCCCGTACGACAAGGTCGGGCAGGTCTGCCTGGACTGCGCGCTCAAGGGGAACGTGCTGCTCGGGGCGCCGGACCTGACCGACCCCGCGAACCCGGTGGTGGGCCACTTCCAGGTCGACGCGGAGGGCAAGCCGAAGTTCGACGCCGACCGGAAGATCCCGTTCGTGCTCGTCCTTCCGGCAGGCACGCCCCCCGCGGGCGGGTGGCCGGTCGTGATCTACCAGCACGGGCTGTGGGGCAACCGGAAGGAGGTCGCGACCATCGCGAACGACCTCGCGGGCGCGGGGTACGCCATCGTCGCCATGGACGCGCCGCTCCACGGGGACCACCCGGTCCGCATCCCGGGCACCGGGGACGGCACGGGCTTCTTCACGGCGGACGTGTTCGCGGTGCGCGACAACCTCCGCGAGATGGCGCTCGAGCACCGGCAGATGCTGCAGTTCGTCGGGTCGTCGCTCGACGCGTGGCTCCGGACGCAGGGCAAGGCCGCGGGGACCGTGAAGTCCGACGGCGTCCGCTACCTCGGCGTGTCGCTCGGCGGGATCGCGGGCGCGGTGTCGGCCGGGGTCAACCCGGGATTCGAGCGCGTGGCCCTCGCCGTGGCGGGCGGCCACATGACGCGCATCTTCCTGGAGACCCAGAACTCGTCGTTCCGCGACCCGCTGCTGAAGGCGCTGACCGCGATGAACATCGTCCCGGGCACGCCGGAGTTCAACCTGTTCCTGGTGATCGCGCAGTGGGCGCTCGACCGGGCGGACCCCGTGAACTTCGCGCCGCTCGCGGGCGCGGGGGGCAAGGTGTCGGAGCGGGTGCTGCTGGTCCAGGCGCGCGGCGACGAGTTCATCCCGAACACGACGACCGCGGAGCTTCACGACGCGCTCGGATTCGCGGCGGCGGCCGCCGAGCCGCCGGACGTGGCCCCCGAGTTGCTGGTGTTCCCCGACGACGGGTCGCAGGACAAGGCGTGCCACGGCTTCTTCAACCACGGCTGCGACCCGGCCGTGTTCCCGAAGGCCGCGGCCGCCCGGACCGCTGCCCGGCAGGCCGTACTCGACTTCCTCGCGGACCAGGAGGGGGACCGATGACGAAGACGAACGCTCGATGGCTGACGCTCGTTCCCTCCGCCGTCATCGCGCTCGCGGTGTCGATGCCTGGGCAGGCCCGCGCCGCGGGGTACTACTTCGGCGAGCAGGACCCGATCGCCATGTCGCGCGGGCTCGCGGTCACCGCGAAGCTGGAGGCGCCGTCGGTGCTGTTCTACAACCCGGCGGGCATGGCCTTCCTCGACGGGCTCCAGGTGCAGGTCGGGAGCCTGTTCGTCATGCCGGCGTTCGAATACGCGGATCCGCAGGGCCGGCGGCCGTCCGAGAACGCGGACTTCAAGGTCACGGTCGTGCCGCACATCTACGCCTCGTACACCTTCATGAAGAAGGGCTCCGTGGGCCTCGGGTTCAACGCGCCGTTCGGGCTCGGGCTGACGTGGCCGACCGGGTTCGCGGGCGAGCAGTACGCGGCGGGGACCGACCTGAAGATGCCGACGATCTACTTCGCGGGCGCGTACCGCCCCCTGAAGTGGCTGTCGTTCGGGATGACCCTGCGCGTGGTCCCGGCGACGATCGAGGTGATGCAGAAGTTCCAGGTGGTCACGGACGCGGGCGCGACCGACTACGGGTACGCCCACCTCGCCGCGAGCGCGATCGGCGTCGGCGCGTCGGCCGGCAATATGGTCAAGCCGATCGAGCGGCTGCACATCGGGTTCAACTACCTCTCCCGCATCAGGTTCGACTTCAACAACGGGATCGCGCGCTTCGGCCTTCCCCAGGGCACCGGCGACGTCTCCACGTTCCACGACCAGGCCGGGACGTCGTCCATGACCTCGCCGGACGTCCTGAGCTTCGGCGTCGGCTACGACGTCACGGACAAGCTCTACCTCGAGTTCGACTACAACTACACGCTGTGGAGCGTGTTCAAGGAGCAGGCGGTCGCGTTCGACAACGACCCGAGCGGCGCCCTGTCGAAGCCCACGCCGAAGAACTGGAAGAACGCGTCCTGCTACCGGCTCGGCGGCGAGTACCGCTTCAACGACTCCTGGGCGGTCCGGCTCGCCGGGATCTACGACCAGAGCCCGATCCCGGACTCGACGGTCAGCCCGGACCTGCCCGACGCCAACCGCGTGGTGTTCGCGGCCGGCTTCGGGTACCGCTACCCCAAGCTCGGGCTCCGCGCGGACCTCGGCTACGAGCTGGTGTGGTTCATGGAGCGGACCGCGCTCACGTCCGACGGGAACCCGTTCCCCGCGAACTACAAGACCGTCGCTCACCTGGTCGGGATCTCGCTCGGGCTCGGGCAGTAGGGGGCTTTCCCCTGCGCGTCCCCGTCAGTCGCCCATCGACACCGTCTTCCCGGCCGCGCCCGCGGGCCGCGCGAGCAGCACGACCTTGCCTTCCCTGACGGCGACCGTGAACGCGACGTCGGCCACGCCGAGCCGCTCCGCCTGGGTCTTGCGCTGCTTCTCGAGCCCGGCGCGGAACGCGGCCTCGGTGATGCCTGCGGTCTGGAGGCCGACGGAGGACCTCGCGGCGAGGAACTCGCGGAAGAGGGCGAGGACGGGGTCGGCGGCGGCGGCGGGGGCGGCGGCTCGCGCAGGGGTGGGTACGGGCACTGGGGCAGGGCCCCGGGCGGGTACGGGCTCGGGCTCGGTGGCGGGGGGTATGGAGCCGGGACCTTCCGGCACGGTGTCGATCGCGCGGGACTTGCCCTTGCCGCCCGGGTCGAGCTGGCGCCGGAAGATGTCGCGCGAGACCTTGCCCTCCTCGACGTCGCGGACGCCCTTGTCCCACAGGACCTCGAGGATCCGGTAGCGCTGGACGAGCGAGGTGTAACGGAACCTCAGCCCGGCGCGGTGCACGTCGTTCAGCGCGGAGTGGCGGAAGCGGCGCTCGAGCTGGTCCCGCGGCACCGTGGGCGGCAGCTTCTCGAACCCCATGAAGTACTGCTGGTAGTGGACGCGGAGCCGCTCGACCGCGTGGCCGAGTTCGGTCAGCTCCTGCTCCATCTCCTTGTCGGTCGCCACGGTCGGACACGCTCCTTCGAGAACCGCACCGGCGAACGGGATTGTACCATGCGGGTCAGCGCCCGCCTCGCGCGCGGCGTTTACTTGGGCGCGACGCTGCGCTATCATCCGCCCGCGTTTCTCGGACACGTGGGGAGGACCGACATGAAGGTTTCCAGGCTCGTGATGGTGGTGGCCGCGGTCGTGCTCGCGGCGGCCGGCGGGTTCGGCTGCAGGAAGCAGGCTCCGGCCGCGGACGCGGCGGTGGCCCCGGCGGACGTCGCGGCGCAGCAGGCCGCCCCGGCGGCGCGCGTGACCGGCCCGGTCGCGAAGGTGAACGGCGTGGACCTCGACTCGAAGGACTTCTACGCCGAGCTGGACAAGATCACGCAGGGCGGCGCCCGGAACATCCCCGAGGACCGGCTCGCCAAGATCCGCGAGAACGTGCTGAACCGGCAGATCGAGGAGGAGCTGATCCGGCAGGAGGTCAAGAAGCAGGGCATCGAGGTCTCCGAGACGGATCTCGCGGCCGAGTTCGACAAGTACAAGGCCCGCTTCAAGACCGACGAGCAGTTCCAGAACTACCTGACGCACGGCAAGACGTCGATCGACGAGATCAAGGCGCGCCTCCGCGACAGCCTCGCGCTGAACCGGCTGCTGACCAAGCTCGGCAAGCTGGACGTGACCGACGAGGACGTCCGCAAGGCCTACGAGACCGGCATCAAGATGTACACGGAGCCGGAGCAGGTGCACGCGGTCCACGTGCTGGTCAAGGTCGCGGAGAACGCCCCGCAGGCGGAGGTGGACGCCGCGAAGAAGAAGGCGGAGGAGGCCCAGAAGAAGATCAAGGGTGGCGAGGACTTCGCCGCGGTCGCGAAGCAGTACTCGGACGACGCCATGTCCAAGGAGAAGGGCGGCGACCTCGGGTTCTTCCGCAAGGGCATCATGGTCCCGAAGTTCGAGGAGGTCGCGTTCGCGCTGAAGCCGGGCGAGATGACGAAGGAGCCCGTGCGTACCGCCTTCGGCTTCCACGTGATCAAGGTGCTCGAGCACAAGCCCGAGCGCGTGAAGCCGCTGGAGGAGGTCAAGGACCAGATCGCCGAGAGCCTGAAGAACCGCAACATGTTCAAGGCCCGGCGCGAGCTGGTCGAGAAGCTCAAGACCGAGGCCAAGGTCGAGAAGCTGGTGCAGTAGCGCCTCCCCCCCGCGCGCCCGTCCGAGGAGGCAACCCATGAGCGTCACCAGCGGCGTCCTCCACGAGGAGCCGTCCATCTTCGAGCGCGGCGCGCCGGGTCGCCGGGGCGTGGCCGTGCCCGACGCGGGCGCCGCGGCCCCCGCGATCCCGGAGCGGCTGCTACGCAGGTCGGCGCCGCTGCTGCCCGAGGTCTCCGAGCTGGAGACGGTCCGACACTTCACGCGCCTGTCGCGCATGAACTACGGCGTGGACGTCGGCCTCTACCCCCTCGGGTCGTGCACGATGAAGTACAACCCGCGGGCGTGCGAGGACGCGGCGGCGATGGCGGGCTTCGCGGACCTGCACCCGTACGCCCCCGCGTCCGCCTCCCAGGGTGCGCTCGAGGTGATGTGGGAGCTGGAGCGGGCGCTCGTCGAGATCAGCGGCATGAGCGCGGTCACGCTGCTGCCCGCGGCGGGCGCGCACGGCGAGCTGGCCGGGCTGAAGGTCATCCGCAAGGCGCTTTCGGCGCGGGGGGACGCGCGGAAGAAGGTGCTGATCCCCGACACCGCGCACGGCACGAACCCCGCCTCGGTCGCGCTGAACGGGTGGCAGGCGGTCGAGGTCAAGTCGAACGCGGACGGCATCCTGGACCCGTCCGCGGTCGCGGCGGCGATGGCCGACGACGTCGCGGGCATCATGATCACGAACCCGAACACGCTCGGGCTGTTCGAGGGCCGGATCTTCGAGGTCAGCCAGGTCGTCCACGCGAAGGGCGGGCTCGTCTATGGCGACGGCGCGAACCTGAACGCGATCCTCGGGAAGTACCGCCCGGCGTGCCTCGGGATCGACGTGATCCAGTTCAACCTGCACAAGACCTTCTCGACGCCGCACGGCGGCGGCGGTCCAGGGTCCGGGCCGGTCGGCGTGGCGCACGACCTCGTCCGCTTCCTGCCGGTGCCGCGGGTGGTGCGCGGGCCCGACGGGATGCTGTCGCTGTCCGACGCGTTCCCGGACTCGATCGGCCGCGTGCGGTCGTTCGCGGGCCAGTTCCTCGTGATGGTGCGCGCGCTCGCGTACATCCGGGGGCTCGGGCCCGAGGGGCTGGCGCGCGTGGCGGAGCGGGCCGTGCTGAACGCGAACTACGTGAGGGCGCGCCTCGCGGGCAGGCTCCACCTGCCGTACCCCGGGCCGTGCATGCACGAGGCCGTGTTCTCGGACAAGGTCCAGGGCAAGGCCGGCGTGACCACGATGGACATGGCGAAGCGCCTGATGGACAAGGGGTTCCACCCCCCGACCGTCTACTTCCCGCTGATCGTGCACGGCGCCATCATGATCGAGCCGACCGAGACCGAGGACAAGCAGTCGATCGACGAGTTCGTCGCCGCCATGGAGGCGATCGTCGAGGAGGCGGCCACGGCGCCCGACGGGCTGCACGCGGCGCCCTCGCTGACCCCGGTGTCGCGGCCCGACGAGGTCGAGGCCGCGCGGCGCCCCGTGCTGGCGTGGAAACCCGGCTCATAGCCTGCCCCTCTTCACCACGTCCCGGCACGACGCAGCGAGCGTCCCGTCGGGGATGTTGTCGCAGAGCGCGGCGTCGCCCGCGTCGCCCGCCTTGCGGTGCCACACGCCGGACAGGCACCCGGTGCGCGCCTGGGCGTCCTCGATCTTCCCGCACAGGTCCGGCAGGAGGTCCCGCCCGGCCTTGGTCGTGTAGGCGTTGGTGAGGCACGCCTTCCGCATGCCCGCGTCGGAGACCCCGCCGCACAGCGCCGGATCCTCGACCGCCTTCCACTGCACCGCCTCGAATTCACAGCGGGAGCGTGCCGCCGCGTCCGCGATCGGCGCGCACGCCTTCGCGTCGCCCGAGGCCGCCGCGGTCTGGCGTGCGACCTCGTCGCGGCAGCGCTGCCGCTCGCGGAGCGGGTTGCACCGGTCCGGCGCACGATCCCGGATCGCGGCGGTCCTGACGACCTCGAACCGGCACGTCTCGCGGTCCGCCTCCTCCGGGATGGCCGCGCACGCGGCCGGGTCGTTCCTCTTCAAGGCGTCCCAGGTCCCGACCTGCGCCGCGCAGCCGCGGCGAGGCTCCGCGAGGGGGATCTTCGCGCAGAGCGAGAGGTCCTGGTCGGCGGTGGCGCGGGAATGGAATACGTCGCTCAGGCACTGGTCCCTGGTCGCCGGGTCCGGGATCGCCTCGCACGACGCCGGGTCGCGCTTCTGCATCGCGACCTGCCGGAGCACCGCGGTCCGGCAGTCGGCCCGCGCCGCCTCGTCCGGCACGCCGTCGCACGCCGCCGGGTCGCCCCCC
>VGRB01000123.1 GCA_016875475.1 Deltaproteobacteria bacterium | reverse complement strand
GGGGGGCACGGGGGGCACGGGCACGGCGGAGACGAGGACGGCGCGCCGCCGCTGGTCTTCACGCACTTCACGGACCGGAGCGAGCTGTTCGTGGAGTTCCCGTCGCTCGTCCAGGGAGCCGAGTCGCGGTTCGCCGCGCACCTGACGGACCTTGCGAAGGAGGGCCCCGTCGATTGGGGCAAGGTCGTCGTTGTCCTGTCCGGGAACGGCCCGGAGGAGCGCTTCGAGGCGGGGCCCGCCGACGTGCCGGGGATCTTCCGGCCGGTCGCGCGTCCCGCCCGGACCGGCGAGCGGACGCTGGCCCTGGTACACGAGTCCGGCGGCGTCGCGAACCGCCACGACCTGGGCAAGGTCATGGTCTTCGCCTCGGTCGCGGCCGCGAAGGAGGCGGGCGCCCCGGAGGCGCCGTCCGGGAGCATCCCGTTCCTGAAGGAGCAGCAGTGGAAGCTGCCCTTCGCCACGACGCAGGTCGCCGGCGGCGCGGTCCGCGCGTCGGTCGCCGCGCTCGGCACGCTCCGGCCGCGGCCCGAGGGCGAGGCAAGGGTCGCCGCGCCGGTGGCGGGCCGCCTCCTGCCCGCTGCCGAGACGTTCCCGCGGATCGGCGCCGAGGTCGAGAGGGGGCAGGTCCTCGCCGTGCTCGTGCCGAAGGTCGAGGACGCGGACCTCGCCACCCTGGACCTGGTCGCCGCGCGGTCGCGGGTCGGCCTGGAGCAGGCGCGGCGCGAGCGCGAGCGCCTGGAGACCCTCCTTGCGCAGGGCGCGGTCGCGGAGCGCAGGGTCGTCGAGGCGCGCCTCGCGGAGCAGGCGGCCCGGGCGGAGGTCGCGGCGGCGGCGCGGCGCGTCGGGCAGTACCGGGGGATCGAGTGGCCGGACGCGGGGGGCGGCGGGCGCGGGTACGAGGTCCGGGCCCCGGTCCGGGGCGTCGTGGTCGCGGCCCGGGTGTCCGCGGGCGCGTACGTCGAGGAAGGCGCGGAGCTGTTCCACGTCGCGGACCTGGACCGGCTGTGGCTGGAGGTGCGCGTCCCGGAGGCCGACTTCGGCCGCGTGCGCGGCGCGGGCGGGGCGTCGTTCCGGGTGGACGGCTTCGAGGAGCCCTTCGAGGTGGACCCCGCGTCCGGGGGCAGGCTCGTCGCGGTGGGCGGGCTCGTCGACCCGGTCTCGCGCACCGTGCCGCTCGTGTTCGAGTTCGCGAACCCGGGCCGGACCCTGCCGGCGGGTGCGTCGGCCCGCGTCCGCGTGCTGACGGGCGGCGAGGCGACCGGCCTCGTGATCCCGGCCTCGGCCCTCCAGGAGGAGTCCGGCATGGACCTCGCCTTCGTGATGGTCTCCGGGGAGTCCTTCGACCGGCGGGTCCTGAAGCTGGGGATCCGTGACGGGGACAGGGTGCAGGTGCTGGCGGGGCTCTCGGCCGGCGAGCGGGTCGTGTCGAAGGGCGCCTGCTTCGTTCGTCTGGCCGCGTCCTCTGGCGCGATCCCGGCCCACGGGCACGCGCACTGACGAGGAGCGACAATGGTCGATCGCATCATCGCCTGGTCCCTCCGGAACCGGGTGCTCGTGGTCGTGGTCGCCGCGGCCCTGCTGGCGTGGGGCTCGTGGGAGGCCGTGCGGCTCCCGGTGGACGTGTTCCCGGAGCTGACCGCGCCCACGGTCACCGTGATGGTCGAGGCCCACGGCATGGCGCCCGGCGAGGTCGAGGACCTCGTCACGTTCCCCATCGAGACCGCGCTGAACGGCGCGGCCGGCGTGCGTCGGATCCGGTCCTCGACCACGATCGGGTTCGCCATCCTGTGGGTGGAGTTCGAGTGTGGCGAGGACATCCACCGAGCCCGGCAGGTCGTGGCCGAGAAGCTCCAGCTCGCGGCCTCGTCGCTGCCCACAGGGGTGGACCCGCCGGTGCTGGCCCCGATCTCCTCGATCATGGGTGAGATCCTGTTCATCGCCCTGACGTCCGACCGCCACGACCCGATGGAGCTGAGGACGGTCGCCGACTGGACGATCCGCAAGCGCCTGCTGGCGGTGCCGGGCGTGTCCCAGGTCAGCCCGACCGGGGGGGACCGGCGGCAGTACCAGGTCGTCGCGAACCCGGAGCGGCTGTCGGCCTACGGGCTGACCCTGGACGACCTCGCCCGGGCCGTGTCCGACGCGAACGAGAACACGTCCGCGGGGTTCCTCGTGGGGCGCGGCCAGGAGTGGCTGATCCACGGCGTGGGACGGGTCTACCGGCCGGAGGACGTGGAGGAGGCGTTCGTCGCGACCCGGGGGGACCAGCCGGTCCGGGTGCGCGACGTCGCCGGCGTGCGCATCGGCGCCGAGGTGAAGCGCGGCGACGGGGCGCACGACGGCAAGCCCGCCGTGATCCTGGGCATCCAGAAGCAGCCGACGGCCAACACGCTGGAGCTGACGAGGCGGCTGGACGACGTGCTCGACGACGTCCAGGCGACCCTGCCCGCCGGCATGGAGATCGCCAGGCACATCTTCCGGCAGTCGGACTTCATCGAGACGTCCGTGTCCAACGTGGTCGCCGCCCTGCGCGACGGCGCGGTGCTGGTGATCGCGATCGTCGCGGTGTTCCTGGCGGGGCTCCGTCCGACCGCCATCACCGTGCTGGCGATCCCGCTCTCCCTGGTGGTCTCGCTGCTCGTGATGATGGCGTTCGGGATCACGGTCAACACGATGACGCTCGGCGGCATGGCCATAGCGGTGGGCGCCCTCGTGGACGATGCCATCATCGACGTCGAGAACGTGGTGAGGCGCCTGAGGCAGAACGCGGCCGCGCCGCCGGACGCGCGGCTGCCGCTCCTGGACGTGGTGTTCGAGGCGAGCCGCGAGATCCGGTCGTCGATCGTGTTCGCGACCGCGATCATCGTGCTGGTCTTCCTCCCGCTGTTCTTCCTGACCGGGGTCGAGGGGCGGCTGCTCGCCCCCCTCGGGTTCGCGTACATCGTCGCGCTGGCCGCATCCCTCGGCGTCGCGCTGACCGTGACCCCGGCGCTCTGCGCGCTGGTCCTGCCGCGGTCCCGGACCATCACGCGGGTGCACGAGCCGTGGGTCGTCGGCGTCGCGAAGTCGCTCTACCGGCCGACGCTGACCGTGGCGCTGTCCCATTGGAAGTCCGTCACGGCGGCGGCCGTCGCGGCCCTGGCGGTGGCGGTCGCCGCGCTGCTGCCGGCGGGCCAGTCGTTCCTGCCCGGGTTCAACGAGGGCACGCTGACGCTCGGCGCCGTGACCCTGCCGGGCACGTCCCTGGAGGAGTCGAACCGCCTCGGGACGCTCGTCGAGCAGACCCTGCTGAAGCACCCCGAGGTGACCGCCACCGCGCGGCGGACCGGCCGCGCCGAGCTGGACGAGCACGCGCTCGGAGTGAACAGCGCCGAGATCGACGTCGGGCTGAAGATGGGCGAACGCGACAAGGACGAGTTCCTGGCGGCGCTGCGCGCGGACCTGGCCGCGATTCCCGGCATGCGGATCGTCATCGGCCAGCCCATCTCGCACCGCATCGATCACATGCTGTCCGGCACACGGGCCAACGTGGCGGTGAAGGTGTTCGGGGACGACCTGCGGGAGCTGCGCCGGCTCGCCGAGCAGGTCCAGGCGACCATGGAGGCCGTTCCGGGCGTCGTGGACCTGAACATCGAGGAGCAGACCGACATCCCGCAGCTCACCGTGCGCTTCGACCGGGAGGCGGTGGCGCGTCACGGGCTGACGGTGAAGGAGGTGGCCGAGACGATCGAGACCGCGTTCCAGGGCAGGGCGGTGTCCCGCGTCCTGGAGGGCAAGGCGTCGTTCGACCTGGTCGTCCGCTACGCCCCGGAGGCCGTCGCGGACCTCGATGCCGTTCGCGGCACGCTGGTCGCCACGCCGTCCGGCGCCCGCGTCCCGCTCCACGCGCTGGCGGACATCCGGCGCGACCGCAGCCCGAGCGCCATCAGCCGCGAGAACGTCCAGCGCAAGATCGTCGTCGCCTGCAACGTGGCCGGCCGCGACCTGCGGAGCGTGGTGGACGACGTCCGGGAGGCCGTAGCGGCTCAGGTGCCGCGGCCCAAGGGCTACCACGTCGAGTACGGCGGCCAGTTCGAGAGCGCCGCCGAGGCGTCGCGGACCCTGACCCTGCTCGGCGGCCTCGCGACCGTCGGGATCTTCCTGCTGCTGCTCGCCGCCCTGAGGTCCGGCCGGGACGCCGCGCTGGTCATGGTGAACCTGCCGCTCGCGCTGATCGGCGGCGTCGCAGGCGTGTGGGTCGCCGGCGGCGTGCTGTCGGTCGCGTCCATGATCGGCTTCATCACCCTGTTCGGGATCGCGACCAGGAACGGCCTGATGATGGTCCTGCACATCCACCACCTGGTCGCCGAGGAGGGCGTGACCGACCCGGTCGAGGCCGTGCGCCGGGGCGCGACCGAGCGTCTTTCGCCGATCCTGATGACCGCGCTGGCCGCGGGGCTGGCCCTGATCCCGCTGGCCCTGGGCATGGGTCAGCCGGGCAGCGAGATCCAGGCGCCCATGGCAATCGTCATCCTGTGCGGGCTCGTGACCTCGACGGCCCTGAACATGGTCGTGCTGCCGGCACTCTACCTGCGGTTCGGGTCCGTGGCCCGCGGGGGGGCGCATTGATGAGCCGCTGCCCGGTCTGCGGGAACGGTTCCGCACCGCTCTGTCGAGTGGGGGCGTGGACGTACCTGTCGTGCCCGTCCTGCGGCGTGGCCTGGCTCGACGGGGTGGCCGGCGCCCCGGAGGCTCCCGCGCTCTATGACGAGGCGTACTTCCGGGGCGCGGCGCACGGCGGCTACCCCGACTACCTGGCCGACGAGGAACTCCATCGCCGCAACGCGCGCGATCGGCTCGGCTGGATCTCGGAGGCGGGGCTCGCGGTGCCGGGCGCGCTGCTCGACGTGGGCTGCGCGGCCGGGTTCGTGCTCGACGAGGCGAGGATCGCCGGCTGGCGCGTGGCCGGGGTGGACCTGTCGCCGTTCGCCATCCGGGTCGCCCGCGACCGTTTCGGCCTGCGTGTCTGGGGCCGCCTGGCCGAGGTCGATGCCCCGGACGGCACGTTCGACGTGGTCACGTTCTTCCAGGTGCTGGAGCACATGCCCGATCCGGCGGCCGCGCTCGCGAAGGCCGCCCGGCTGCTCCGTCCCGGCGGCCTGCTCCTTGTCGAGACCTGGGATCGCGACAGCCTTGTCGCCCGTTGGCTGGGACGCCTGTGGCAGCAGGTGACCCCTCCGTCCGTGGTCTTCCTGTTCGGCCGCGAGAGCCTGGGACGGCTCCTTGCCGTGTCGGGCTTCGGCGAGATCACGTCCCGCGCGGTCGCGAAGCGAGTCCGGCTTCGCCACGCCCTGGCGCTCCTCGCGGACAAGCACCCGCGCCTGCTCGGCCCGGTCGCACGTGGCGCCGCGCGCCTGCGCCTCGATCGGCTGGCCGTCCCGTATCGGCTCGGCGACCTGGTCATTGTGACCGCGATCCGGCGGTGATCGCCCGACCTTCCCTGCCCCAGGTCCGGTGTCGCAGGCGACTGCCGAGAAGGGCGTGACCGACCCGGTCGAGGTCGTGCGCCGGGGCGCGACGCGGGCCGTCCGGACCGCGGGCGCGTCCGGGCCGCGGGCGCGTCCGGCGGATCAGGGAGGCGCGGGATGTGGCGGGACCCGGCACGACCGGGCCGCGCCCTGTCCTCGCGCGCTCGGAAGAGGCATGCCCCGGCACGCGCGCGGCGACGCCGGCGACCGGGCTGGAGTCCTCCGAACGATCGAGGTACACGGCCCGAATCACATCCCGCGCCACGAGGCCTACCGGGTCATTCCGCGCAGGATTCGGACGCGATTCGCCACGCGCGGATCAGCGCGGTCGCCGCGTCTGCCACGTGCATCCGGTCGGTAGAACGCCCCAGCGACAGGCGGACTGAGCCTAGCGCGGTCGCCGGGTCCATTCCCATCGCCGTCAGGACTCCCGACGGGCTCTCATCACCCTCGTGGCAGGCAGATCCGGTCGAGGCCGCGACCTCCGGCGCCGCGGCCAGCACAGCGCTGCCGCGTACGCCGGGGAAGGCGACGTTCAGCGTGTTCGGCAGCCGCTCGCTCGCAGGCCCGTTCAGGCGGATCCCGGGCACTCCCTCCAGCAGGTGTGACCACAGGTCGTCCCGCAACGCTCGCTGCCGCGCGGGCTCGGTGTCCAGATCGTGCCCCGCCAGTTCGCAGGCCGCGCCCAGAGCCACGATGTGGGGGACGTTCTCGGTCCCGGGCCGCAGGCCGCGCTCGTGGCCGGCGCCCAGCAGGACCGGCCGGATGGGCGTCCCCCGGCGGACGTACAACGCCCCGACGCCCTTAGGGGCATACAGCTTGTGCCCTGCGACGGACAGCAGATCCACCTCGAGCGCGTCCACCCGGACGGGCAGCTTGCCGACCGCCTGCGCAGCGTCGGTGTGGACAAGCGCTCCCTTTGCGTGAGCCAGGTCGGCCAGTTCGCGGATCGGCATCAGTGCGCCCGTCTCGTTGTTGGCCAGCATCACGGTCAGCAGCGCCGTGTCGCCCCGTACGAATGGGCGCACGTCCTCGACACGGACGCGACCGTCGCCGTCCACCGGAACACGCGTGACCTCCCGGCCATGGCGCTCCAGGCGGTCGCATGGGCGCGCGGTCGCCGGGTGCTCCACGGCGGATGTCAGGACGTGCGGGCGCTGGCCGCCAAGTGCATCCAGCACGCCCGAGATGGCGAGGTTGTTGGCCTCGGTGCCGCCGGACGTGAAGAACACCTCGTCCGGTTCGCATCCCAATAGGGCCGCCACCTGTGTGCGCGCCCGATCGACTGCGTCATGCGCGCGGCGTCCGTACACGTGTCCGCTCGACGGATTCCCGAAGTGCTCCCGCAGGAACGGGAGCATCGCATCGACTACGGCGGGGTGCACCGGCGTCGTCGCGTTGTGGTCCAGGTACACCGGGTCGCTCACAGCCACCTCCAGAACCAGTGCTTCTCGAACAACACCTTGCCCGCGTGCCACATCCGGCGGGGGCGGCGCATCAGGACCGCGGGGCGGGGCTCCGCGTAGAAGTCGCCGCTGCCAAACCCGGCCCTGCCGCCGCCAGCCTCGACGAAACAGGCGCCGTGCCCGTCGAATCGGACGGCGGCGCCGTGCCCGGCGATCGACATGGCGATGTTGCGCGCCACGACCTCGGCCTGCCCGTGCGCGAACACGCCGGCCTTCGGGAGCGGCTTGCCCATCGCAAGCGGGATCGCGGTGACGTCCCCGATCGCGTACACGCCGGGGAATCGCGTATCGAGGGTGTGGCGGTCCACCTCGACCCAGCCCGTGGGGCCGGTCAGCCCCGCGTCCACCACCACCCTGGGCGGCCGGATTGGCGGTACGTGCACGAGCAGGTCGAACCCGGCCTCGACGCCGTTCGCGAAGAACAGGCGCCGCGTCGCAGCGTCCACCCGAGTCACCTGGTGCTCGGGGTGGTACGCGATGCCTTTGGCCTCCACCATTCCGCGCACCGCCGCCGTAGCCTCCGGCCCAGCGACGCCCATCGGGCCGGGCTCTGCCGTGAACAAGTCGATCGACACGGAATCGCGCAGCCCGCGGCGACGCAAGTCCGCATCGATCAGCATTGCGGCCTCGTATGGGGCTGCCGGGCACTAGTAGGCCGGAGCGGCGGTCAAGACAGCGATCCGCCCCGACCGGATTTCCGCGAGCGCGTCGCGCAGCCGTGTCGCGCCATCGAGGGTGCAGAACGTCTGCCCCGTCTCTTCCAAGCCTTCGACCGTGTCGGGACGGAAGTCCGCGCCCAGTGCGACAATGAGTTGCTCGGCTGCAATCGGCTTTCCGGCGACCGTCGCCTCACGCCGCTCCTTTTCGATGCGCTCGACCTCGCCCAACACGACCTCGATGCCCTTTCGCCGGAGCGATGCGAGCGGGCGCGACACCTGGGCGGGTCGGCGTGAACCGTTCATCACCCACAGGAACGACGCGGCGAGCGAATGCCTGGCCTCGCGGTCCACGAGCACGATCCGGTGCTCCCGTCCGAGCCGTCGCCGCAGGACGTTGGCGGCGACGACGCCGCCGACCCCACCTCCAAGCACGAGAACCGTGGCCATTGCTCCCTCCCCGACCAACGCGGCCCTCCGCCGCGATCAGAAGACCAGGCCCCTGTCCGCCGCCATCGTCGCTTCCGTCAGCTCGTCCAGCGAACTGCGGCGGCAGCCCTCCTGGATGTCCGTGTCGCGGAGCCCGCGCGCGTCCATGCACGTGCCACACAGGAGCACCTTGCCTCCCCGGTTCACGAGGCCCTTCAGCATCCGTTCCAGGTTGTAGTGTCCGTTCGGTGTCTGCTGGCCGCCCTTGGCCGTGGAGACGGCGTCGCCCATGAGGAAGAAGAGGGACGGCTCGAACCAGGACCGAAATCGCCGGGCCTCCTTGCCGTCGGGCGGCGGCGTCGGACCGGCGATTGCGGCCAGGACAGCGCCGGTTGCCTCCACCGAGCGGTCGCGCATGCCGCGTGCAGCTCACGGCCGGCAGCCGGCTACTCGGCCTCCCGTCGCACATGGACGGTGTCGGCCTCGCCGCGCCGCATCGAGAGCTGGTAGCCCTGGACGCGGATCCAGACCGGGTCGCCGGCCGGGGCGGTCCGCTGGAACTCGATCACCGTGTCCGGCAGGATACCCATGTCGAGCAGGCGCTGGCGCACGGCGCCGTCCGCGTCGATGCGGGCCACGCGTGCCCGCTCGCCGGGGAGCAGGTCGGAAAGGGCGCACATCTCGTCCTTCGTCCGGCGGGCACCCGGCACCCGGATGCCGCAGGCGTGGCCGCAGGTGGGCGCGTCCTCGCGCACCAGCGGGCAGTCGTGGAAGCGGCCGAGGACGGACTGCGTGCCCTGCGGGCAGGCCCGCAGGAACTCGAACAGGCGCACGAGCCGGTCCATGGTCTCGTCGGAGATGTCGTGCTCGATGACGCAGGCGTCCGCCGCGGCGACGGACGGGGACACCCGGAGCACCTCGGTCAGGAAGCGGGTCAGCAGTTCGTGCCGGCCGTGGACCTTGCGAGCGGCGGCCTCCCCCGCGGGCGAGAGCGTGACGAACTCCCGCCGCTCGTAGCGCACGAGCCCGAGGTCCGACAGCCGCTTCAGCGCGGGGGACACCGAGCCGGCCTTCACGCCGCGGGCCTTCGCGATGTCCTTCACCCGCGCGACGCCGCGGTCGCGGACCAGCTCGTAGATCGTCTCGATGTAGTCCTCGAGGGCCGCTGTCAGGTCGTTGGTCGCGGCTTCGGTCGCCACCGCGGCACCTCCCTGGTAGAGGAGCCTAGGAGATTCGGTGTCCCTGTCAAGGGTGGGAATCCGCCGTCCGGTCGGGGCCGGAGCAGGCGGAGGCGCACGCGCCCGTCCGGGTCGCGCGACAGACGGTCGTTGCTGAACGGCGCGCGGAGGCCGTGCCGGCGGAGTGCTTCGAGTCGGTGGCGGTCGTCCGCCCGGATGCTCCTCGCCGCGTGCAGCGAGAACCCGTCGGCGGAGTCGCACAGGGGTTCGTCGCCCTCGTCGCCGTCGTGGTCGTGGTCGTGGTCGTGGTCGTGGTCGTGGTCGTGGTCGCCCCGGCCGCGGTCGCCGTCATGGCGCTGCCATGCCCGGGTCTGCCGGGGCATCCGGAGCGCCTCGAGAGCGGCGCCGTACGGGAGAGCGTCGTCGCTCTTCGGCCGCTGCCACCCGGCCCGGTCTTCGGCCCCCCCGGTGCAGCGGGTCGCGAGGTTGCCGGGGCGGGTGGCGACGCGGACGACGATGCGGCGGATGCGTCATCGTCGGGAGGGGCGTGTCCGACTCGGACCTCGCCGGCTGCCTTCGCCACCTGGAGTGCGCCTCGGCGCACGGCGAGCCGGTCGATGCGGACCGGCTGGAGCGCGCCGTTCGCGCCGAGGTCCGGAAGCGCCACGCGCCCGAGCGGGCTGCCCGGCTGCCGGCCCTCCTCCGCGCGCTGGGCCGACCTGCCCGGGCGACGCGTTCTGCCGCGCCTGTCGCGAGCTTGGCGCCGCTCGCGCGCCCCGCCTAGAATGGCCTCGGAACGTCTCCGGAGGCAGTTCGATGGCAGGCTCCTGGTCCGACACGATCCGGCGGCTCACGGGCATGGGCGGCCGCGCGGGGAGCGGCGGCGGTCCGCGCGCGCGCGTGCTCGCGGTCGCCGCGCAGAAGGGCGGGGTGGGCAAGACCACCACCGCGGTCAACCTGGCGGTCGCGTTCGCCCGGTACGAGGGCCTGCGCACGCTGCTCCTCGACCTGGACGGCCAGGGGCACGTGGGCGCGGCGCTCGCGTCGCAGTTCACGGACGGCGACACGACCACGCTGTCCGACGTGCTGCTCGGGCACGGCCGGGACGTGGACGAGCTGGTGCACCCGACGCGCATCGCGGGCCTGTGGCTCGTGCCGTCCGACAAGGGGCTCGCCGCGACCGAGGGCATCCTCGCGGGCCGCATCGGCAAGGAGTTCCTGCTCCGCGGCGCGATCCGGCGCGCCCGCGAGCGGTTCGACGTCGTCGTGATCGACTGCCCCCCGAACCTCGGCAACCTGACGCTCAACGCCCTGACCGCGTCGGACGCCTGCCTGGTCCCGTGCGACATGAGCGTCCTCGCGATGGGGGGGGTTGCGGACCTGCTCGGGGTCGTCGAGACCCTGCGCGACCGCCTGGACCACGACGTGCGGATCGCCGGGATCGTCCCGACCCGCGTGGACCGCCGCAACGCGCGTGTCACCGCGGCCGTCATGGAGGGCCTGGACACGGCTTGGGGCGACCTGGTCTGCCGGACCCGCATCCCGGTCTCCAGCGCGCTCGCGCGCGCCCAGATGGACGGCGTCAACGTGTTCGACTACGACGCGACCTCGCCGGGCGCGGTCGCGTACCGGGAGCTGGCCTCGGAGGTCGCGACCCGCCTTGCGCTGCGCGTCGCCCCGCCGGCCGCCGTCCTGCACGCCGCCGGGTGACCCCGCATGCTCCGCGAAGACCGCAAGCGCCAGATCCTCGACTGTGCGAAGAAGGTGTTCGCGTCCAAGGGCTACCACGCGACCGGCGTCGCGGACATCATCGACGCGTGCGGCATCGCGCGGGGCACGTTCTACCTGTACTTCGAGAGCAAGCGCAGGGTGTTCGAGGCCCTGCTCGACGAGTTCCTGGAGCTGCTCGAGAGCCGCGTCCACCGGATCGACGAGACCGCCGGCCTGCCCGCGATCCGCACCCAGCTCCGCGCGAACGTGATGCGCGTGCTGGGCGCCTTCGCCGAGAACCCCGAGCTGTCCCAGATGGTCCTGAACGAGGCCGTCGGGCTCGACAAGGGCTTCGACGAGAAGCTCGCGGAGTTCTACGGCGGGCTGATCGACCTCATCGACCTGTCGCTCGTGCTCGGCCAGCAGGTCGGGATCGTGCGGCCGCTCGACACGCGCGTCATCGCGGCGTGCATCCTCGGGTCCATCAAGGAGATCGTCCTCCGCGTCCTCCACGGCCGCTTCGAGCGCCTGTCGGACCTCGACGCGATCGTGGACGAGATCCTCTCGTACCACCTGCGCGCGCTGTTCGTCCGGGACCTCCTGGACGCGTGACCCTGCCGGAATCGGATGGGCGGGGTCCGGAATGCGGGCGTTTCCGGTATGATTCGCCGGCATCCGGAGCCGAGACGTGGATCGCCGACTCCCGCCGGCCGTGAGGGCCGGGCTGGTTCCCCTGTTCCTGGCAAGCGTGCTGTCCGGAGGCGCCTGCCGCGACGTCGGCCCGTCCGCCGGGCAGGCACCCGCGGCGCCGCGCGACGTGCCCCCCGCGGACGGCGAGCTTCGCGTCGCGGTCGCCGCCATGGTCGGCCCGGTCGCGACGCTGGAGGCCTACGACCGCCTGCTCGCGCACGTCGCGTCGCAGCTCGGGCGGCCGTACCGCCTGGTGCAGCGGCGCACGTACCGCGAGGTGAACGACCTGCTCCTCGGCGGCGAGCTGGACCTCGCGTTCCTGTGCTCCGGGACCTTCGCCGCCCTCCCGCCCGGCGCGCCTGTCGACGTGATCGCGGCCCCCCTGGTGGACGGCCGACCCGTCTACCATTCGGTCGTGATCGTCCGCGATCAGGATTCCTACCGGACCTTCGACGACCTGCGCGGCGCCCGGTTCGCGTTCTCGGACGAGCTGTCGAACACCGGCCCCCTCTACCCGCGCCGGCTGCTGTCGCGCCGCGGCGAGGATCCGGCGACCTTCTTCGGGTCCACGTTCTTCACCGGGGCCCACGACCGCTCGATCCTGGCGGTGTACCGCCGGCTCGCCGACGCAGCGGCCGTGCACGAAGTGGTCTTCCGTTCCGTCACGGGGCCGGGCACCCCGTACCACGGCAGGCTCCGCGTGATCGACACCTCGCCCGGGTTCCCGACGCCGCCGGTCGTGGCGCCGACCTCGGTGCCGGCAGGGACCCGCGCCCGGATCCGCGAGGCCCTGCTCGAGCTGCACGAGACGCCGGAGGGTCGCGAGGTCCTCGCGACGCTCGGGTTCACCCGCTTCGTCCCGGCGGCGTCGGCCGACTACGACCCGGTCCGAGCGATGATCCCGGAGGTGGGGGGGCGATGACCGGGACCGCGCGCGCGCGGCGCCGGCCGCGCCTGTCGCTCAAGGTGCGGTTCGCGGCGATCCTCGCCCTCGTGCTGGTGCTGCTCGGCGTCGCGAACCACGCATGGCTCGACCGGCGCGTCCACCGCGCCATGGAGCGCGACCTCGACGGCAAGGCGCTCGTCATGGCCCGCTACCTGGCTGCCGAGAGCGTGGACCTGCTGCTGTACCAGGACCTGGTGCGGCTCCACGAACTCCTGGCGAAGGCGGTGGCATCGTCCCCGAGCCACGCGTACGCCTACATCATGGACCCCGCCGGCGGCGCGGTGGCGCACACGTTCCAGGGCGCGTTCCCCGAGGAGCTCGGGGCGTCGAACCGGCTGGCCCCAGCCGAGCCGTGGCGGGAAGGTCACATCCGCGCCCTCGGCCCCC
>VGRB01000122.1 GCA_016875475.1 Deltaproteobacteria bacterium | reverse complement strand
GCTGCGCAGCTTCCTGCGGCAGGACCCGGACATCATCATGGTCGGCGAGATCCGCGACTTCGAGACCGCGGAGACGGCCGTCAAGGCCGCCTTGACCGGCCACCTCGTGCTCTCGACCCTGCACACGAACGACGCGCCGTCCACGATCAACCGCCTCCTGAACATGGGCATCGAGCCGTTCCTCGTGACGGCGTCGCTCGTGCTGATCTGCGCGCAGCGCCTCGTGCGCAAGGTCTGCAAGGAGTGCGCGGCGCCGATCGAGGTGTCCCCCGGCGCGCTGATCGAACTGGGCTTCTCGGAGGAGGAGGCCAGGACGGTCAAGCCGATGAAGGGGAAGGGCTGCCAGAAGTGCAACGAGACCGGGTACAAGGGCCGCACCGGCATCTACGAGGTCATGCCTCTGTCCGACGAGTTGAAGGAGGCGATCCTCCAGGGGTTCAGCTCGGTCGAGCTGAAGCGCGAGGCGATGCGGCTCGGCATGAAGACCCTGCGCGGCGCCGGGCTCGTCAAGATCAGGAACGGCGTGACCACGATCGAGGAGGTCCTTCGCGTGACGCGCGCGGACTGAGGTCAGCGGGAAGAGGCCATTTTCGCTGACCACGTAGTTGGCGGAGGCGAATGCAGGACGCCGCGGCAGTCGATCGGGTCCTCGCCGGGCTCGACATCCACCAGCTCCTCCAGGCCATGGTCGACAAGAACGCGTCCGACCTCCACATCACGGTCGGGACGCCGCCGCAGCTCCGGATCGACGGCTCCCTGTACCCCGTGAAGATCCCCCCGCTGCGCCCGCAGGACACGCAGCGGCTCTGCTACAGCGTGCTCACCGAGCTGCAGAAGAAGAAGTTCGAGGAGAGGAACGAGATCGACATGTCCTTCCAGTGGAAGGGCATCAGCCGGTTCCGCGCGAACTTCTACCGGCAGCGCGGGGCGGTGGCGGGCGCGCTGCGCCAGATCCCGACGCGCATCATGAGCTTCGAGGAGCTGAGCCTGCCGTCCGTGGTCCACACGCTGGTGGACAAGCCGCGCGGGCTGATCCTGGTCACGGGCGCGACCGGATCCGGCAAGTCCACGACGCTCGCGTCCATGATCGACACGATCAACCAGCGGCGGCGCGGGCACATCATCACGATCGAGGACCCGATCGAGTTCGTCCACCAGCACAAGAACTGCGTGGTCAACCAGCGCGAGGTCGGCAGCGACACCCTCAACTTCGAGGACGCGCTCCGCTACGTCATGCGCCAGGATCCGGACGTGGTCCTCGTCGGCGAGATCCGCGACACCGAGACGATGGAGACCGCGCTCCGGCTGTCCGAGACCGGCCACCTCGTCCTCTCGACGCTCCACACGAACAGCACGGTCCAGACGATCAACCGCGTGATGGACCTGTTCCCCCCCGAGCAGCAGGACCGCGTGCGGACGCAGTTCTCCTTCGTCATCGAGGGGATCCTGTGCCAGCAGCTCCTGCCGCGCATGGACGGCAAGGGCCGCGTGCTCGCGCTCGAGATCCTCGTGCCGACGCCGGCCATCCGGAACCTGATCCGCGAGGGCAAGAACCACCAGATCTACTCGCAGATGCAGGTCGGCCAGGCCAAGTTCGGGATGCAGACGCTGAACCAGGCGCTCTTCAGGCTGTGGCAGGCCCGGCTCGCCAGCCGGGACGAGGTCCTGGTGCGGTCCGGCGACCCGGACGAGCTGATCAGCATGATGACCCAGGCGGCGACCCCGACGGGGGGGCAGTGAACGCGGGCTCGCGAAGGGGCGGTTGAATGGCCAGGTTCGCCTACGAGGGAACGAACCGCGAAGGGCAGTTGAAGACGGGCGTGGTCGACGCCACGAGCCTCGCTGAGGCGGAGACCAGGCTCCGCGGCATGCAGATCACGCCGTCGAAGGTGAAGCGCTCCTACGGCGCGATCGAGATCAAGCTGCCGCGCCTCGGGGGGGTCAAGACCAAGACCCTGGTCGTGTTCACGCGACAGCTCGCGACCATGATCGACGCCGGCCTTCCGCTGGTGCAGTGCCTGGAGATCCTCGGGTCCCAGGAGCCGGACAAGGAGTTCCAGCGCGTCATCCTGGGCGTCAAGGCGTCGGTCGAGCAGGGCGGCACCCTCGCGGACTCGTTGAAGCGCTACCCCAAGGTGTTCGACACGCTCTTCGTCAGCCTCGTGGCGGCCGGCGAGGTCGGCGGCATCCTCGACACCATCCTGAACCGGCTCGCGCAGTACCTGGAGAAGGCCGAGAAGACCACGAACAAGGTCAAGGGCGCGCTGAAGTACCCGTTTTTCGTCCTCACGGCGGCCGGCCTGATCATGGCCGTCCTGCTGTGGAAGGTCATCCCGTCGTTCGCGACGATGTTCCAGAGCGTCGGCAACGCGAAACTGCCCGCCCTGACCCAGTTCGTCGTGAACCTGTCGAACAACTTCGTCGCCTACCTGCCGTACATCGTCGCCGCGCTCATCACCATCGTGGTCGGCTACAAGATGTTCTCCAGGACCCCCGTCGGGAAGAAGGTGATCGACACGGTCATGCTGCAGATGCCGGTCATCGGCCCGCTGCTGAGGAGGTCCGCCATCGCGCGGTTCACGCGCACGCTCGGCACGCTGGTGTCGTCGGGCGTCCCGATCCTCGACGGCCTCGAGGTCGTGGCGCGCTCCGCCGGCAACGTGGTCATCGAGCAGGGCATCATGTACACGCGGGCCAAGGTCGCGGAAGGAAAGAACATCGCCGGCCCGCTCGACGAGACGAGGATCTTCCCGAAGATGGTCGTGCAGATGATCGCGGTCGGCGAGTCCACGGGCGCGATGGACGTCATGCTCACGAAGATCGCCGACTTCTACGACGACGAGGTCGACGCGTCCGTCGACGCGCTGACGTCGATGATCGAGCCGATGATCATGGTGGTCATCGGCGGCATGGTCGGATTCGTGCTCATCGCCATGTACCTGCCGATCTTCGGCATGGCCGAGAACCTGGCGGGACGGAAGTCTTGAGCGAAGACGTCTCCGGCGGCCCCGGGCCGGTCCCGCCCGAGGCCCGCGCCACGGACCGCCTCCCCGCCCGCCTGACCGTCACCGATCCCGGGGTGCGCCGCACGCGCGCCCTGCGGCGCAAGCTCCTGTGGATCACGTCGCTCCGCGTGGCCATGCTGCTCGTGCTGATCGGCGCGACCGCGGCGTTCACGGCCGGCACGTCGTACTCGTTCCTGGAGCTGGTCCGCAACACCCTGACCCTGGTGGCGCTCGTCGCGCTGGTGCCGGCCGCCCTGTACTTCCCGGCGATCTTCGCGGCGAAGTCGATCGGCGCGCTCGGCGCGATCGCGCTCGTGCAGGTGGCGCACGACTGCATCTTCTCGGCGTTCCTGGTGGCGGCGACCGGCGGCACCGGCTCGGCCTTCACCTTCTTCTTCTCGATCACCATCGTCGTGTCCGGGACACTGCTCGGCCGGACCGGCACGATCGTGTCGGCCGCGCTCTCCACGGTGCTCCTGGTCTGCCTCGCGCTCTTCGAGACAGGCACCCTGCCCGCTCCGCCGCCGCTGCGCGAGGTGCTCGGCCCGGTGTCCGTGGAGTCGGTGCTGTACTCGACGGGCATCAACCTGGTCGCGTTCGTCAGCATCGGCTTCCTGTCGTCGTACCTCGCGGAGGCGCTCCGCCGGTCCGACATCCAGCGCGAGCGGTACCGCACGAACCTGGAAGACCTGCGACAGCTCCACGAGAGCATCCTCGTGTCGGTGGAGTCCGGAATCCTGACGTGCCGCCTGGACCACCGCATCCTCCAGATGAACCGGGCCGCCGAGTCGCTGCTCGGGCTCGAGTTCGCGTCCGCCCGCGGTCGCAACCTGTTCGACGTGTGCCCGGACGTGCGGGCGCCGATCAGCACCGCGCAGCACCGGTTCGAGCTGACGCGCAGGCGGCGCGACGGCGCCGAGCGCTTCCTGAACGTGACGGTGACGCCGCTGCTCGCCCGGTCCGGCGAGATGATCGGGCGCATCCTGGTGGTCGAGGACGTCTCGACGCTGAAGCGCATGGAAGTGCGCATGAAGGCGGACGAGCGGCTGGCGACGATCGGCAAGATGTCCGCGGTCGTGGCGCACGAGATCCGGAACCCGCTGGCCGCGATCTCCGCGTCGGCGCAGATGCTGTCGATGGCCACCGGGTTCCGCGAGGAGGACCGGCGCGTCCTCGACATCGTGGTCCGCGAGGCCGACCGCCTGAACCTCTGGATCACCGAGCTGCTCGACTACGCGCGCCCCCGCAAGGGCGACATCGTGTGGCTGGACCTCGGCGAACTGCTCCAGCAGGCGATGGACGTGGTCCGCGGGGACCCGGCCGCGACGCGGGTCGAGGTCGACCTCCGGGCCGAGGAGGGCATCCGGCTCCGGGGCGACGTGCAGCGACTCCACCGGGTCTTCCTGAACCTCGGCAAGAACGCGCTGGAGGCGATGGAGGGCGGCGGACTGCTGGCGGTCCGGACGTGGACCGCGCGCGACGACGAAGGGCACTGGGCCGTGGTATCGTTCGCGGACAACGGATGCGGGATCCCCCCGGACGAGGTCGGGCGGGTGTTCGACGCGTTCTACACCTCGAAACCGCGCGGGACCGGGCTCGGGCTCGCGCTGGTCGCGCAGGTCGTGGAGGAGCACGGGGGGGACGTGTCCGTGACGAGCCGGCCCGGGATCCGGACGGAGTTCCGGGTGCGGCTGCCGGTGTCGTGAACTTGTGGTGCGGGCCGACCCCGGCCCGCCTGTCTGCCGGAGACCGGACGTGGACTTCGAGTACGACGGCGGCGTACGGCTGAGCGGGTCCATCCTGTGGCTGGACGCGACCCGCCACGACGTGCTGTCGTTCGTCTCCTCCGCGCGGATGGACGACGCGTGGCGCCACGGCCGCTGCATCGCCACCGACCGCACGAGGGCGCTGCTCCGCGTGCGGCACCGGCAGTTCCAAGCGCTCGTCTCCACGTACGGCCAGCGCATGTCGCTCGGGCCGCTGGCGCTGACGCTGATCCCGGCGGGCTTCATGCCCGGGTCCGCGCAGGTCGTGATCGAGGCGGACCGCGGCACCGCGCTCTACGCGAGCAACGTCTGCCTCGAGCCGCACGGGCTGGCCGAGCCGTTCCAGGTCGCGGGGGCGGACGTCCTGGTGCTGAAGGCCGCCTACGGCCGGCCGAGCTTCGTCTTCCCCCCCCGGGCCGAGGCGCTCGCGCGCGTGGTCGAGCGGGCTCGGGAGACGATCGCGGCCGGACGGACGCCGGTGTTCCTGACGTCGCCGATCGGCAAGGCGCAGGAGGCGGTCCGCGCGCTGGCGCAGGCCGGGCTCGACGTCGCGGTCCACAAGTCGATCGCGGGGTTCAACCGCGCCTACTGCCAGCTCGGGTTCGACACGGGCCGATCCACGACGTTCCGCGGGCGTCCCCCCGCGGGCGGCGCGCTGGTGTTCCCGGACCGCGAGCGCGTCTCCCAGGCGATCCGCAAGTTGAAGAACGCCCGCCTGTTCTGGCTGTCCGGTCGCGCCGTGGTCCCGGACGTGCTCGCCCGCATGCGCGTGGACGAGGGCATCCCGCTCGCCGGCCACCTCGACCACCCCTCGCTGATGCGGTTCGTCGAGCGCACGCGCGCGAAACGCGTCTATGCGGTCGGGGTCTGGGCCGGCGAGTTCGCTCAGGACCTGCGGGGCGCCGGGGTCGAGGCCCACGCGCTCCACGGCGAGACGCAGCTCACGCTGTTCTGATCGCAGTGCCCCCCAGCGCCGCCTCCCGGATCCGATCGATGGCGCGCGCGTTCGCGACGGCGTCCTCGATCGGCCACCGAGGCCCGCTCCCGGTCGCGACCGCGCGGGCGAAGTCGGCGACCTCCAGGCGATATCCGTCCCCGCCCGGGCACCGGACCTCCTCGCACGCGCCGGGCCAGTCCCCCCGCCACACGCGGAACCGCGAGCCCTCCTCCCCCGGGAACCACGGCGACTCGATCTCGATCGTGCCGCGCGTGCCGCGGACCGACGCCTCGTGACGCTCGTGCGTCTCGATGCTGCACTCCAGGATCGCGTGGCGGCCGCCCGGGAACGAGAGCAAGGCCGTGGTCGTGGCGTCCGCGCCCGTCCCGCCGCGCGCCGTCCGCTCGAGGGCCAGCGCGCGCTCCGGCTCGGCGCCGAGCACCAGGCGCGCCAGGCTCACCGGGTAGCTCCCCACGTCCGCGAGCGCGCCGCCGCCCAGCGCGGCCGACGCCGGGATGGCGGCAGGATCGTCGAGCGCGAACGAGAACCGGGCGGACACCGACACCACCTCGCCGATCGCCCCGGCGGCGAGCGTCCCGAGCAGCCGGTCGTACAGGGGGTGGAACCGGTACATCAGGGCCTCGGCGACCGGCACGCCCGCGGCCCGCGAGGCCGCCGCGACCTCGGCCGCGTCCGGGGCGTCGCAGGCGAGCGGCTTCTCGCAGAGCACGGGCAGCCCGGCCGCCAGGGCCCGGAGGGTCCAGGGCACGTGCAGCGAGTTCGGAAGCGGGTTGTAGATGACGTCCACGAGCGAGGGATCGAGGAGCGCCTCGTAGCCCTCCAGAGCCGCCGGGATCCCGCGCGCGGCCGCCCACGCCCGGGCGCGCGAGCCGTTGCGCGAGGCGACCGCGGCCACGACGCCCGCCCCCGCGTCGCGGATCGCGGAAACGATGCGGTCGGCGATCGACGCCGTGCCGACGATGCCCCAGCGAAGCGACAAGGGGTCGGACGGGCGCGCTGCGCGGGTCACGCGGACAGCTCCGCGAGCAGGGTCTTCAGGTAGTCGTAGAACCGGCCCACGGAGGGGACCGAGACGTTCTCGTCCGGCGAGTGCGCGCCGCGGATGTCCGGCCCGATCGAGATCATGTCCATGCCGCGCGCCCGCTCGCCGATGACGCCGCACTCGAGGCCCGCGTGGATCGCGGTGACGATCGCCTCGCGGCCCGAGGTGCGAAGCCACACGTCGCGCGCGACCGCGAGCAGCCTCGACGTCATGTCGGGCCGCCAGCCCGGGTACTGGCCGGTCAGGGCCACGTCGGCCCCGGCCAGCTCGCCGCCGGCCCGGATCTGGAGCCGGACCGCCTCCATGGCCGACGCGACCGACGAGCGGCTGTTGCACAGGACCGTGACCTCGGCGGCCTTGGCCTCGACGACCGCGAGGTTGGTCGAGGTCTCGACGAGCCCGGGGATGTCCGTGCTCATCGCGATCGGGCCGTGCGGGAGCGCGAGGAGGAGCCGGATCAGCCGGCCCGAGCCGTCCTCGTCGATCGGCGCCTGGGCGCACGCCGCCTGCGTGGCCGTGATCGCGACGTCCGGGTCGTTCGCGCCCAGCTCGGCGCGCGCCAGCGCGGCGAACGCATCGACGCGGGCGACGAAGCCGCCGGCGCGGTCCGCAGGCAGGCACACGCACGCGACCGCGTCGCGCGGGATCGCGTTCCGCTTGCTGCCCCCCGCGAGGCAGGCGAGCCGGAATGCGGTTCCCCCCGCGCCGCCGGCGCCGCCGTCCGCGACCGCGGCGCGGATCGCCCTGGCCAGCAGCCGGATGGCGTTGCCGCGTCCCTTCGCGATGTCGAGGCCGGAATGCCCGCCCCTGAGCCCGCCGGCCTTCACCTCGACGCTCGCCCAGCCGGCCGGCGCGGGTCCGCGCTTCACCGGGAGCGTGACCGCGGTGTCGCCGCCGCCCGCGCAGCCGACGAAGATGGTGCCCTCGTCCTCCGAGTCGAGGTTCAGCATGACGCGGCCGCGGACCATGTCCCCGGACAGGTTGAACGCGCCGGTCAGCCCCGTCTCCTCGTCGATCGTGCAGAGGATCTCGAGCGGGCCGTGGACGCAGGATCTGTCCTCGCCCGCGGCGAGCGCCGCGGCCACGCCGATCCCGTTGTCCGCGCCGAGCGTGGTGCCGCGGGCGCGCACGTGGTCCCCGTCCACGTAGGCGGGGATCGCGTCCTTCGCGAAGTCGATCGCCGCGTCCGGCGCCTTCTCGCAGACCATGTCCAGGTGCCCCTGGAGGACCACGATCGGCGCCCCCTCGCGGCCCGGGCTCGCGGGCACCGCGATCACCACGTTCCCCGCGCCGTCCAGGCGGCAGTCGAAGCCGTGGTTGCGGGCGTACGCGCGCACGTAGTCGCGCGCGCCGCCCTCGTTGCCGGACCCCCGCGGGATCCGCGTCAGGGCCGCGAAGTGCTTGAACAGCGGGACCGGGTCCAGGTCGTCGATGCGGTGGCTCACGGGCGGGGCCTCCAGGTCGAGAGGTCGGGCCGGAGGATAGCACCGCGCGCGGCCGGGGTCACTCCGGGGCGCGTCGCGCCGGGGCGCGTCGCGCCGGGGCGTGTCGCGCCGGGGCGGGTCGCACCGGGGCGGGTCGCACCGTGTCGCACCCGCGTGACGGAATCGCACCCGGCCCTGCGGGAGCGCCCGGATGGCGTCGCACCTCCGCCCGGGCGCAGGGCTACCCGCATGAACGGGCGCCGGCGGGGCACGATTGGGTGCGCTGCGCCCCAAGGAACGACAAGTACCCTCAATTCGGGCGGGGACCACCAGCAGAAGTCCGCGCCCGCCGGCCGGCAGTACGACACGTCGGCCAGCGTCCCGGTGCCGGACGGCCGGATCGTGCCCTTGACGTTGTTTCCGTGCGCCATCACGTTCGCGACCACGTTCCCCTCGAACAGGTTCGCGAACGGCCAGTGCCCGTGCACGCTGATGTCGCCCGAGAAGTCGTTGATGGTCTCGCTGCGGTACGGGTCGCGCGAGTAGTTGTAGCCGAACACGTTCCCGTTCGCGCCGGTCGTGACCATCATGGCGTGGCGCAGGTGGCGGCGCGCGCGTGATATGGTTCGACCGTACCGGCTTCCTCCCCCCGCGGGACCTCGTGCTCCGGTGGGACTGACGGCCGCGCCGGCCCGCCGGATCAAAGGAAGGGCGAGAACAGCTTGACCGCCTGGTTGCGGAGCCGCCGGGCCAGGGGCTCGTCGCGCAGGGTCGCGGCGGTGACGCGGGTCGCCGCGGGCAGGAAGGACTCCATGTACCCGACGACGTCGCGCGCGAGCGGCTCGGAGAAGGCCTCGACCACGAACTCGAAGTTCAGGAAGAAGCTGCGGGGGTCGAGGTTCGGCGACCCGAGCATGACCCACCGGTGGTCCACGACCGCGAGCTTGGAGTGCACGAAGCCCGGGCCGACGTTCCACACCTCCACGCCGCGCGCGACCAGCTCGGGCAGGTAGCCGCGCGCCGCCCAGTTCATGAAGGCGTGGTCGGTCCGCAGTGGCAGCAACAGGCGCACCCGCACCCCCGCGAGGCGCGCGACGCGGAGCGCCTCCAGCACCGCGACGTCGGGGATGAAGTACGGCGACATCAGGTCCACGCGCTCGCGGGCCGCGCGGAGCGCGCCCAGGAACAGCTCGTAGATCCGGCCCGAGGTGTCGTCAGGACCGGATGCGACGCCCCGAGCGACCACGTCCCCGGCGGGCGCCGGGTCGAGGCACCAGCCCTCGCCCTCCAGCGCCTCGCCCGCGGCGAGGTTCCAGTCGTCCCGGAACACGTCGGACAGGTGCCGCACCACCGGCCCGCGGACCCGGAAGTGGGCGTCGCGCGACTCCGGGTGCGGTCCCCCGTCCGCGGTCACGTGGCGGGAGCTGACGTTCAGCCCGCCGGTGAAGCCGGTATCGCCGTCCACGACCAGGACCTTGCGGTGGTTCCTCAGGTTGATGCCCGGGTGCTTCAGCCAGCGGCCGCTCGGCATGAAGGCGGACATGCGCCCCCCCGACGCGGTCAGCCGCCGCCTCACCTCGGGACCGAGCCCCCACGCGCCGACCCCGTCCACGAGCAGCCGCACGACGACGCCGCGCGCGGCGGCCCCGCACAACGCGTCCACGAACCGCCGTCCGGTCTCGTCGCAGTCGAAGATGTACGAGCAGAAGCCCACCGTGCGCCGGGCGCCCTCGATGGCCGACAGCATGGCCGGGTACGCCTCGTCCCCGTCGCGCAGCAGCTCCACCGAGTTCCCCTGCACGACCGGATCCGGCGACAGCGAGTTGCCGACCCGCAGGAGCGCGTCCAGCCCCTTCACGCGGACGCGGGCCTCTCCCTTGCCCGACCTCCGCGCCCTCTTCGCCCGCCGGCGCAAGGCCTTGCGCGCGATCCGGTTCACCCCGAAGGACCAGTACAGGAGCGCCCCGGCCAGCGGCAGCAGCCACAGGAAGGTCAGCCAGAGCGCGGCGGCGCGCGGGTCGCGCTTGTTCAGCAGCACGTGCGCGGAAAGCGGCAGGGCCACGGCCAGGTCCGCGACCACCAGCCAGTCGATCCGAAGCAGTTCCCAGTCCAAGGCAGCTCCCGGGACGCCTCAACCGTGGAGCACCACCCGGTCCACGAACGGCGGAGCCGCGCCGACGGGCTCCGCCGGCGCGAGCAGCGCATTCCCGCGCATCACGAACCGCTCGCCGCCGTTCGCGAGCGCCATCGGGGTCTCGACGCCGGCGCACGGCCGATCGCAGCGCGTCGGAATCGCGTACGGCATGCCGCCGTGGACCTCCCCGGCGGCCCGCGCGAGCAGCGTGCAGGCCCGCGACACCGACAGCAGGACCGGCCCCGCGTGGGCGGTCCAGCGGTCCGGCAGGCCGCCGCCCCACGCGGGCCACACGTCCGACGCGGACAACTCGGCCCGCCGCGCGCCGCAGATCCTCGCGACCTCCGCGAGGTGGGCCTCGGGCAGCGCGTGCCGCATCCCCGCCCCGCGCACCGACCCGAACCGGCGCAGGCGCGGGTCCACGCGCTGCGGCACGAACACGCGGCCCAGGGCCAGCTCCGTGCCGGGCGGGAGCAGGTCGCGAAGCGCACCGAGCGTCCCGAGGTCGTTGGCGGTGACCTCGACGCGGCCGGGGAACGTGGACGCGAGCGCCGCCGCGAGCCTGAGCCCTCGACGCGATTCAGCCGCGCCGAGGAGCGGCGGGAGCGCCAGCACGATGCGCGGCGCGAACGCACCCCAGGCGCGCGCGACCGCCGGTGACGGCAGCAGGTGGACGCACGCCTCGCTCCCGAGGTACAGCCCGTCCACGCCGTCCGGGAGCGGCCCGGGACGCGCCGCGTCGGGGGGAGACCAGAACCGCTCGGACACGCCCGCAGCCCAGTCGGGGACGGGGGCGGCCCGCGCCGCCAAACCCGTCGCGGAGGCGGGCTGGCCGTTCCGGGACCGCGGCGCGCGAGGGGGATCGAGATCCGGGTAGTAGCACGTCGCGACGGAGCAGCGGATCCGGCCCTCGCTCGCGACCCGGTCGCGGATCATGCCGGGCGTCGCGAGGTCGCCGTCCAGCGCGGCGCGCGCCGTCTCGACCCAACCGGCGAGCGCGTCGGCCCGGAAGCCGCGGCCGACGAGCTTGAACGCCCCGACGCGGGGCACCCGGCGCAGGCGCGCGATCATGCACAGGCCGCACGCCTCGAGCATGCCCGGCCCGTCGTCGATCGTCGTGGTCCCGCCGTCGCACGTCATCGGCAGCGTGCAGAGCGGCGGACTAGCGAAGTCGAGGCCGTCGGGCGTCGGGACCGAGTGCTCCAGGTGGCAGTACGCGTTGACGTACCGGCAGCGCTCGCGGCCGAGGAAGACCTCCAGGTCGGGGCCCGGACCGGCGGCGAGCGCGCGGATCTCGGCGGTGCGCATGGGCCTGGGCACCACGACCCGATCGAACCCGCAGCGCGCCGCGAGCGCGAGCGCGGCCCGGTTGTGCAGGCCGAGGTACGTGCTGGCCGTGACGTGAAGGCGCGGCCACCGGCGCCTGACGAACGCCAGGATCGAGAGGTCCGCGACGACGAGCCCGTCCGCGCCCGCCTCGACCGCGGCGGCGACCGCCGCCTCGACGCGCGTGAGGACCTCGGGCGGGTACATGCGGTTCATGGCGACGATCAGCGGGCGTCCGGCCGCGTGCGCCGCGTCGAGCAGGCGGGGCAGGTCGCGTTCGGCGAGGTTCGCCTCGGGCTGCTCGCGGCCGCTCTCGGAGGCCCAGGTGGGCGTCCCGGAACGCAGGTCGGAGAGGACGAGGCCGCAGTAGAACTGGTCGGCGCCGGCGCGGACGAGCGGTGCAACACCTTCGACGGAGGAGACCGGGACCGACAGCAGGGGCCTGCCCCGCCGTCCTCCCCGGACTCCTCCTTCGGCCCCCGAACCGCTCAAGGTCGCCGACCTCGCCCTGGCCCGAGGCGGAGTGTACCGCACCCGGCGGATTGGCGTGCCGGGCGCAGGGTGTCCTCGTCACGCACCCGGCATGTCGGTGCCGCCGGTCATGGTCGCGTCACCGCAGGACGGACCGAAGGCGACCGAGATCTCGGTGGTGTAGGTGTAGCCCGCCATGCCGGACTCGCTGTGGATGTCCAGGCTCCCGCCGGTGGCGCAGCCGCCCGCGAGCGTGATGGCGTTGTAGTCGATGACCGTGGTCCCGGTCACGGAGCCGTACGACGTCGTCGCGGCGTTGGTCGTGACCGTCAGGGTGCCGTCGATCTGCGCGGCCGTGACGGTGACCGACCCGTTGAAGTCGAGCTTCACCGCGGTCACGCTGCCGCTGCCGCCGCTCATGTCGTAGACGACGTCGATCGAGATCGTGTCGCCGCTGACCGTGATCGTGCCGTCGACGACCGTGGATCCGTACGTGCAGTTGTCGTAGGTGATCGTGCCGCCCGCCGTGGTCGCGCAGCCCTCGCCGGTCGTGAGCGCCGAGACGAGCGCGCCGGACAGGCCCGCCTGCTGCACCGAGCCGACCAGCACGTTTGCGCTCCCGTAGATCTGCCCGAAGGCGCCGAGCCCGGACGAGTCGTTCGCGTTCGTCTTGAGCTTGCCGAGTTCCGTCGCCGAGTCGACGGACGTCTTCGCGCTGGACTTCATCTGCGGGGTCGCGGTCAGCGGCTTCTTGCCGACCCCCGAGCCGCTGCTGCCGCACCCGATCGCCAAGGCCGCCACGAGCACCGCCCCGAGCCGAACGTTCCCGGACATCGAACCCTCCTGTCT
>VGRB01000121.1 GCA_016875475.1 Deltaproteobacteria bacterium | reverse complement strand
CAAACGACCCACGCGTCGTCGCGGATGAGCGCGACCGTGCGGTCCGGCAGCACGAGGTCCGCGGACGCGATCGACACGCGAGGCTGCATGGCCGGCACGAAGACCCGATCGATGTGGACCACCGCGTCCGGGCCGGAGAAGTCGGCAGGGCCGACCGTGCCGCCGAAGTGGTCCGACCGGCCGAACGCCACGTGCAGGCCGAGCTTCTCGTCGAGCAGCACCTCGCCCGTGGGCTCCACGCCGAACCCGGACAGCACCCCCAGTCCCAGCTCCGCGAGGTTGCGGTAGGCGGGCTCGCCCGCGATCAGCGCGGCCTCGCGCGCGGCCGCGGGA
The DNA here is from genome assembly GCA_016875475.1 of Deltaproteobacteria bacterium. Taxonomy (GTDB): domain Bacteria; phylum Myxococcota_A; class UBA9042; order DTJE01; family DTJE01; genus VGRB01. Next base: position 12,679 of record VGRB01000121.1, on the reverse strand, counting down.
CCGGGCGCGCCGACCGGCGCCACGGCCACCGCGCGGTTCCCCTCGACGCGGTACAGGAGCACCTCGTCGCCGAGCTGGACGGGCAGGGTGCCCGCGGATCGGCTCGGGTCGCCGGGTATCTCGCCCTCGTACGGCACCACGTACGCCTCGCCGGACGGGAGGTTTCCGACCTGCCCCGGCTCCGGGAAGACCCCCCCGGACGCGTGGCCCGTGCGGTGGCGGAGGTCGAGGTGCAGGCGGTACGCGTCGCGGCCGTCCACGCGGAACGTCACGTCCGCGCCGGTCGCGTCGTCGAGCAGGCGCTTCAGGGCGGTGACGCGGCGGTCGATCTCGACGTAGTCCAGGCGCAGCGCGGGGACCATCGCTTCCGTGAACCCGGGCATCGTCGCGGCGCGGAACGGGATCCGCCGGGCCGCGACCTTCAGCGGCGCGGTCGCGGACATCTCGGTCAGCGCGATCACGATCGCGTGCGACCGGAGCACGTCGTCGAGCGCCTCCTCGCCGCCGCCGTCCCGCGGGAGGGTCGCGGGCAGGTCCGCGTTCGCGCGGTGCACGTTCGGGTAGGCGTACAGGTGCACCGCGTCCAGCCCGAGCTCCGCCTTGCCGCGGTCGATCGCGGCGGCCCAGGCGGCGGCCGTCTCGCGCCGCCATCGCCACGCCGGGCGGTCGGGTGCGACCGCGTCGGGCAGGTCGACGAGGATCGCGAGCGCGCGGTCGGCCGGGCGGGGGGAGAAGACGCGCCGGACGAGGGCCAGGACCTCGGGGTCAGCGAGCAAGCCTCACCTCGATCCCCTCGCCGCGCTGCTCGGACACGGACAGCCACAGCTCGCCGCGCCAGGCCACCACGTGCATGTACGAGAGGCGGGGGGGCATCTTCCTGAGCCTGAGCGTCACCTCGACGTGGTGGCGCGGCAGGTCGGACAGGCCGGGCAGGATCGGGTCGCCGTCCACGTCCTCCGGGCGGAACGTCTCGTGGAGCGGCATCCTCAGCGCGTACCGGGCCACGTTCTCCGCGGACCGGAGGTCGAGGTTCGCGCGGAGCAGCTCCGCGACGAGCCGCCCGAGCACCTCGTCCGCGGACGCCTTCACGTTTCGCAGCGGGTGGCCCGGGTCGAACGGGCCGACGAGCGACCGGAGGATGCTCCGCGCGCGCTCGACCTCGACGCCGATGACGCTGCTGATCTGCATGGTCCGGGCGCCCGCGCGGCCGCCGACGCGGTCGGACTCGGCCTGGTGCACCGACGCGAACAGGTCCACGAGGCTCGGGTCGAGCTGCCGGCCCGCGCCCTCGCGCATCATCCCGATCGCCTCGTCCGGGGTGAAGGCGGGTTTATCCTTGCGATACGCGCGCTTCGACGTGAGTGCGTCGAACACGTCGGCGACCGCGATGACGCGCGCCTCCAGCGGGATGGCCATCCCGGCGATCCTGCCGTCGGGGTAGCCGCCGCCGTCGAACAGCTTGTGGTGCCACAGGATCCCGAGCGGCATCACCAGCCCGCCGAGCGCGTCCAGCTTGGACTGGAGCCCCTGCACGCCCAGCTCCGGGTGCCTCTTCATCTCGACCCACTCGGCGTCGTCGAGCGGGCCTTCCTTCTTGATCACGCGCGGGTCGATGAAGGTCTTGCCGTAGTCGTGGAGCATCGCCGTGATCTCGAGACGGCGGATCTCGTTCGTGCCGTACCCCGGGATTCGCGACGCGAGCAGCACCGCGTAGTGGGCCACGCGGACCGAGTGCTGGCCCGTGTAGGCGTCGTGGCCCTCGTACTTCTTCCGCGCCGCGTCGGCGGCCTTGAAGACCCGCTGGTACTCGGACTGGGTCATGCGGTCGGGGACCTCGCCCAGGCGCGGCAAGCATACCCGGGGGGACCCCGCAGTCGCAAGACGCCTACAGGATGTATCGCGACAGGTCGTCGTCCTTCAGGATGTCCCCGAGCCGTTCCCTGACGTAGGCCGCGGAGATCGGGATGGCCTGGCCGCGGCAGTCGGACGCGTGGAACGACACCTCCTCCAGCACCTTCTCCATCACGGTGTGGAGGCGGCGCGCGCCGATGTTCTCGAACCGGCCGTTCAGCTCGGCCGCCACGTCGGCGATGGTCGAGATCCCGTCGTCCTGGAAGTCGAGCTTCACGCCCTCGGTCGCGAGCAGGGCCTGGTACTGCTTGACAAGCGAGTTGTCCGGCTCGGTCAGGATGCGCTGGAAGTCGTCGCGCGAGAGGCTGGACAGCTCCACGCGGATCGGGAAGCGGCCCTGCATCTCGGGGATCAGGTCGGCCACCTTGGTCACGTGGAACGCGCCGGCCGCGATGAACAGGATGTGATCGGTCCGGACCACGCCGTGCTTGGTCGTGACCTGCGTCCCCTCCACGATCGGCAGCAGGTCGCGCTGCACGCCCTCGCGCGACACGTCGGGGCCGTGGCCGGACTCGCGCCCCGCGATCTTGTCCATCTCGTCGATGAAGATGATGCCGCTGTTCTGCGCCCGCTCCAGCGCCAGCGCGTTCACCTTGTCCGCGTCGAGCAGGCGGTCGCGCTCCTCGGCCTCGAACACGATCATGGCCTCGCGCACCGTCACCTGCCGCGTCTTGGTCTTGCGCGGGAAGGCGCTCCCCATCATGTCCTGCAGGTGCAGGCCGATCTCCTCCATGCCGGCGTTCGAGAACACCGACATCAGCGGCATCTGGCTCTCGGTCACGTCGATCCGCACCTGCCGGTCGTTCATCTCGCCCGCGACCACCCGCTGCTTCAGCACGTCGAGCGGCTGCGCCGCGGTCTCGGGGTCGCTCCTGACCAGGGCCTCGACCGTGCGGTCCACGGCGGCGGCCCTGGCGCGCGCGGCGACCTTCTCGGCCTCCTCGGCCTTGACCATCCCGACCGCGACCTCGACCAGGTCCCGCACCATCCCGTCCACGTCGCGGCCGACGTACCCGACCTCCGTGTACTTCGACGCCTCGACCTTGACGAACGGGGCGTGCGCGAGCTTCGCGAGCCTGCGCGCGATCTCGGTCTTGCCCACGCCGGTCGGTCCGATCATCAGGATGTTCTTCGGCGTGATCTCGTCGCGCAGCGGCCCCTCGACGTTCCGTCTCCGCCACCGGTTCCTGAGCGCGATCGCGACCATCCGCTTCGCGGCGGCCTGGCCGACGATGTAGCGGTCCAGCTCGGACAGCACCTCGCGCGGGGTCAGGGACAGCTCCTCCCGTCGATCCGTCACAGCTCCTCCACCGTCACCGCGGCGTTCGTGTAGATGCAGATCCCCGCGGCGATCTCCATGGCGGTCCGCGCGATGTCGGCCGCCTCCAGCTCCGAGTGCTGCATCAGGGCGCGGGCCGCCGCGAGCGCGTACGGCCCTCCCGAGCCGATCGCGATCACGCCCTCGTCGGGTTCCAGGACGTCGCCCGCGCCCGTGATCAGGAACGTCCGCTCCCTGTCCGCCACGATCAGCAGCGCGTCCAGGCGCCGGAGCATCCGGTCCGTTCGCCACTCCTTCGCAAGCTCGACGGCGGCGCGCGCCAGGTTCCCGTTCAGGTCCTTGAGCTTGCCCTCGAACCGCTCGAACAGCGTGAAGGCGTCGGCCGTGGACCCCGCGAAGCCGGTCAGCACCGTGCCGTTGTGGATCCTGCGGACCTTGCTGGCCTTGTGCTTCAGGATCGTGTCGCCGTAGCTCACCTGGCCGTCGCCCGCCAGCACCACGTGGCCGTTCCGCCGCACCGCGATCACGGTCGTCGCGCGGACCTTCCCGCCCTGGTCGTCCATCTGCCCTCCCGCTCCCCGTCCATCCGTGCTCATCGCCTCGCCCTGCCGGAAGACCCGCCCGGCCCCGCCGCCCGCGCCCGCGGGTGGGCCCGGTCATAGACCTCCTGGAGCCGCGCGAGCGTGACGTGCGTGTAGCGCTGCGTCGTCGAGAGCCTCGCGTGGCCCAGCAGCTCCTGGATGTCCCGCAGGTCCGCGCCCCCGTCCAGCATGTGGGTCGCGAAGGTGTGGCGGATCGCGTGCGGGTGGACGTGCCGCGTCATGGCGGCGCGGTCCACCGCCCGGTCGATCGACCTCGCCACGCCACGCACCGTCAGCCGCGTGCCGAACCGGTTCAGGAAGAGCGCCTTCGACGCCTTCTTCCCGAGCAGCTCCGGCCGCGCGGCCAGGTAGTTCGCGAGCGCGTCCAGCGCCTTGCTCCCGACCGGCACGATGCGCTCCTTGCGGCCCTTGCCGGTCACCCGCGCCGTGCCGCCCCGCGCATCCACGTCCGCGAGGTCGAGCCCGACCAGCTCGGACACGCGCAACCCCCCCGCGTAGAGCATCTCCAGGATCGCCCGATCCCGGAGTCCCTGCGGGGTCTTCTCGTCCGGCGCGGTCATCAGCACGAACGCCTCGTCCACGGGCAGGAAGTCGGGGAGCCGCTTCTCCTGCTTCGGGCCGCGCACGCCGACCCACGGGTTGGCCGCGACGACCCCGCGCCGCTTCCAGAACCTGTACAGCCCCCTGACCGCGGCCAGCTTGCGGGCCGGGCTCGACGGCGCATGCCGCCGGTACAGGGCGGAGAAGTAGGTCTGCACCCCCCTCCTGTCAAGGGTCAGGGGGTCGATCCCGGCCGCGTCCGCGATGTCCAGGAACTCCCGGCAGTCGGTGCGATACGCCTTGATCGTGTGGGGCGACGCGCTGCGGGCGACCTCCATGTGGACGAGGAAGTCGTCGAGGAGGGCCCCCGCCCCCCCGCGCGCCCTCGGGCCGGGCGAGCGGCGGGAGGGGGAGTCGTCAGTCCCGCCGAATCGAGTACCCTTCGACATGGAAGTCCTCGCGCCGGATGAGCTTGATCGACTTCTGCCACCGCGTCTCGAGGTCGGCGAGCGAGGTCCGGTACGTCTCGATCAGCGTCTCGATGACCTTGGGGTGCGCGAGCACGCGCACGCCGCGCGCCTGCGGGTTCGACAGCTCGCGGGCGGCCTTCCGGATCGCGTCGCCGCAGACCTGCTCGACCGACCGGACCCAGCCGCGCGCGTCGCAGTAGGGGCACGGGTCGGTCATGCGCGAGAACACGGCGTCGCGCGCGCGGCGGCGGGTCAGCTCGACCAGGCCGAGGCGCGACATGGGCAGCACGTCCGCCTGCGCCTTGTCGTTCGCCAGCTCGGCGGTGAGCGTCTCGTGGACCTTGGCGCGGTGCTCGGGCTCGCGCATGTCGATGAAGTCGATGACCACGATGCCGCCGATGTTCCGCAGGCGGAGCTGGCACGCGATCTCCCGCGCCGCCTCGAGGTTCGTCTTGAAGATCGCGTCCTCGGGGTCCCCGCCCGAGACCGACCGCACGGTCGCGCCTTCCGCGCCGCCGCCCGCGGACCGCGTGCGCGTGCCGCTGCCGGTGTTGACGTCGATCGCGGTCAGGGCCTCGGTGTGGTCGATGACGATGGACCCGCCCGACTTCAGCCAGACCACGCGGTCGAGCAGCGACGACGCGGTCAGCTCGACGCCGAAGCGCTCGAACAGCGGCTCCTGGCCCTGCCAGCGCTCCACGAGGTGGTCGAGCTGCGGCATGAACGAGTCCACGAACTGGAGCAGGCGGTCGTGGTCCGAGTCCGTGTCCACCAGCACGCGGTCGCAGCCCGCGGTCAGGAGGTCGCGGGCGGTCCGGAGCAGCAGGTCGAGGTCCTCGTGCACGAGCTTCGGGGCCGAGAGGTCGGCCGCGTACTGCTCGATGCGCTGCCAGAGCGCCGACAGGAAGGCCAGGTCGTCCGCGATCTCGGACTCGGGGCGGCCGACCGCGGCGGTGCGCAGGATCGCGCCGGACCCGGGGGGGAGGCGGTCCCGGGCGGCCGCGCGCAGGCGGGCCCGCTCGGCCTCGTCTGCGATGCGGCGCGACACGCCGATCAGCGGCGTGTGCGGGAAGAACACCAGGTTGCGGCCGGGCAGCGAGAGCTGCGTGCTCAGGCGCGGCCCCTTGCCGCCGAACGCGTCGCGGGTCACCTGGACCAGCACGTCCTGGCCGACCTCGAACGTGCCGCCGCGGCGCGGCGCGTCCTCGTCCGCGATGGCGTCGACCGCGAGGCGCGCCGATCCGTCCGCCTCCTCCTCCGCCTCCACGCCGTCGGGCACGGCGTCGCGCGGGACGAGCGCGTCCGCGGCCTGCAGGAAGGCGGCGCGGCCGGTGCCGATCTCGATGAAGGCCGCGTCCATGCTCGGCATCACGCGGAGCACGCGGCCCTTGTAGATGTTGCCGACGAGGCCGCGGTCGTAGCGCCGCTCCGCGTAGAACTCGCGGACCTCGGACCCCTCGAGCAGGGCGACGCGCCGCTCTTCGGGGGAGGTCGAGATCAGGAGGGTGTAGGGCATCGCGGACCCGCCCGGCGCGCGGCCACGCGGCCGCTAGCGCTCCACGTCGAATACGCCGTTCGTGATCGAGATGGTCGTCCCGTCCTGCTGGCAGTCCACGAGCTGCACGTCGGTGAACGTCCCCGCCACGCTGCCGCCGTCGGCCGGGCCGAACTCCTCGATCGTGACGGTGCAGGACGCGGCCTCGTAGTCGAAGTCCTTGCAGGTCTCGCCCTGCGGGTACTTGCCGTACCGGTGCCAGAACTGGGTCGTGTACGAGGACACGTCCTCGCACTTGAAGGTGCCGACCTGGCCCTCGACGATGCCGGCGATGCGGATCTCGAGGTTGTGCTTGGCGGCGGGAAGGGTGTCCGGGACGTCCGCCTTCTTGCTGATCAGGTTGATCATCAGCATGCCCTCGGCGCTGATCCAGTCGGCATCGTGGAGGTCGAGGAAGCGGACCTCCACGCCGTTGATCGTGGCCTTGTTCTCGCCGGGGATGATCGCCTCGATCTGGGGCAGGTCCTCGCGCGGCTCCTCGGGCAGCTTGTCGCCGGCCGGGTCGCCGCCGCCGTGGTCCTTCACCGGCACGTCGGGCGTGGGCTCGGGCTTCGGCGGCGGGTTCGCGACCTCCGGAAGGCAGAAGCCGCCCCCGCCGGGGGGCTCGACGCACAACTCGTGCTCGCCGCAGGGCTGCACCAGGAAGTCCGTGCCGGTGGCGTTGCAGGTGCCGGCGACGGTGGGGCTGCCGCACCGCGTCTCGTCCGGAGCGCACGCGCGGGCGACGCACGCCTGCTCGCCGTCGGGCTTCGTGCCGCACATCTGGCCGTCGGGGCACTTCGCGACCTCCCAGCCGCCGCCGGTGCAGGTCCAGGTCGCGTCGAAGGGGCACCTCACGTCGCCCGCGCCGCAGGGGATCGCGAGGCACAGGCCGTCGTGGCACTCCTCCTTGTCCTTGCAGGAGAGCGGGTCGCGCGCCGAGCCGTTCGCGTTGCACCTCCAGCCGGACGCGTCGTCGTCGCAGCCGCCGGTCCCGGGCGCGCACGCGCGGGTGCGGCACGCACGCGCCTCGCAGTACTGCGACGCGCCGCAGGACACCATGTTCCACTGCTTGCCCGTGTCGTCGCACGTCCCCAGGTAGTTGCCGAAGCACTTCAGCTCGCCGGGCGCGCAGATGGTCTCGGGCGGGACCCACTTCGCCCCGCCGTCGGACTTGCAGGCTGCCGCGGCGGCGAGCGCGATGGCTGCGAGGACGAGCGCGAGGCGCGGCATCGGGATTCTCCCCAAGGACCCGGGGCAGCCTATCACGCGGGCGGCGTGGGGATCAACGAGGACGGGAGGGGACCTGGGGGAGCGGGCACGGGCACGGGTACGGGCACGGGTACGGGCACGGGGACGGGCACGGGGACGGGCACGGGGACGGTGTATACTCGTGCCCCGGAGGTGCGACATGCCCCAGAATCCCCAGAACCCGCAGAACCCCCAGAAGCCGCCGGTCCCGATCAAGGTCCGCGAGGAGGTCGTGGGCGGCGTCTATTCGAACAACATGGTCGTCGCCCACACCCGGGAGGAGTTCGTGATGGACTTCATCTACCTCTTCCCGCAGCAGGGCATCGTCAACGCCCGCGTCATCACGAGCCCGGGCCACATGAAGCGCATCATCCGCGCGCTCAACGAGAACATGCGGAAGTACGAGGCGCAGTTCGGCGAGATCAAGGAGTCGAGCGCCGAGCCGACCGAGCGCGTCGTGAACTAGGCTGCCTTGCCTGTCGAAACCGAGGAGTTGCGAGTGGTTCCGGACTGTCTCCAGCACGCCGACGCGCGGCCCCACTGGGAGCGCATCGGCGTCGAGCGGCGGGTCGGCGTGTGCGTCCCGCTGTCCTCGATCCGCACGGGCCGGAGCTTCGGCATCGGCGACGCGGCGGACCTGGTCGCGCTGGTGGACTGGTGCGGGTCGGTCGGCGCGCGCGTCGTGCAGATGCTGCCCTTGAACGACATGGGCGCGGACTGCGTCCCGTACGCGGCGATCTCGGCGTTCGCGATCGACCCGGTCTACGTCGCGCTCGACCGGATCCCGGGCGTGGAGGCGGACGCGGAGTACCTCGCACGCGTGCGCGGGGCCGCCGCCGCGCTCGAGGCCGCGCCGCGCGTGGATTTCGCCGCGGTGCGCGCGGCCAAGTGGCCCCTCCTGGCATCGGCCTTCCGGCGGACGGACGGGCCCGCGCTGCGCGATGCGCTCGCCGCGTTCCGGGCCGGGAACGGGTGGCTCGCGGACTGGCTGCCGTACCGCGCCATCAAGGAGGCGGAGGGCTGGGCGAGCTGGGAGACCTGGGGTCCTCGCTACGCCGATCCGGCGGCGGTCGAGGCGTTCTCGGCCGCGAACCGCGAGAAGCTGGACCTGCTGCTGTTCTCGCAGTGGGTGCTGGACCGCCAGCTTCGCGACGCGCGGGCCCACGCCGCCGCGAACGGCGTGCTGCTGCTCGGGGACGTCCCGATCCTGGTGTCGCGCGACTCCGCGGACGTGTGGCGCCGGCCGGACATCTTCCGCCTGGACACGATGGCGGGGGCGCCGCCGGACATGTACTCGGCGGTGGGCCAGACCTGGGGCTTCCCGACGTACGACTGGAGCGCGCTCGCCGCGGAGGACCACGGCTGGTGGCGTGCGCGGCTGCGCCAGGCGGAGCGCTGGTTCGACCTGTACCGGATCGACCACGTCGTCGGGTTCTTCCGCATCTGGACGCTCGCCGCGGACGCGCGGGACGGGCTCGACGGGCGGTTCGTGCCCGGGGACGAGGCGGTCTGGGGCGACCACGGCCGCGGCATCCTGCGGATGATGCTCGAGTCGTCGACCATGCTGCCGGTCGGCGAGGACCTCGGCACCATCCCGGACGTCTGCCGCGACACGCTCCGCGCCATGGGCATCTGCGGCATGAAGGTGCAGCGCTGGGAGCGGCGCTGGCACGGCGATCGCGGCTACATCGACCCGGCGGAGTTCCACCCGCTGTCGTTCGCCACGCTCGCGACGCACGACTCCGAGACGCTCGCGGGCTGGTGGCGCGCGTACCCGGAGGACGCCGCGCTCCTGTACCGGACGCTCGGACACGACGGCCCGTCGCCCGCGGACGCCCCGCCCGACGTGCAGCGCGAGGTCGTGCGCTGGATCGGCCGCGCCGGGTCGCTGTTCGTCGTGCACCTGCTCCAGGACCTGCTCCAGCCGCTCGGACTCCTGCCGGGCGACCCCGCCGGCCATCGCATCAACCTGCCCGGCACGGTCAACGACACGAACTGGCGATGGCGATGTCCGGTCACGGTCGAGCGGCTGTCGGAGCCGGACGTGGCCGGGGCGGTGCGTGACATGCTGGCCCCGGCGCGGTAGCTCAGCGCCGGTCCTCGAGGATCGTCTCGGACACCGGCCGCCCGCGGACCCGGACCGGCCGGAAGTGCGTCGCGGGACGCCTGCCCACCCGGTCGGCGGGGAGCGAGACCAGGCCGCGCCCGGACAGGTTGACGAGCCATGCCTCCTCCGCTTCGACGCCCGGGATCCCGGGGACCGGCCGCAGCTCCGCCACGGGGCGACCGCGGTCCGTGACGACCACCGAGCCCCCTGCGCGCACCAGCCGCAGGTATTCCGTCAGCCGGTTCTTCAGCTCCCGCGTGCCCACGCTCAGGACCACATGCTCCTCCGCCGCCGAGGCGCGCAATCGACTCCATTGTAGCTACTGTGGCCACATCCGGCAGGCCGGAGGGGAGCGCGGTCCTGCTGCAGTCTGACGCGGGGAGTGGCCGCGGCGTCCCCGCCGCGGCAGGCAACGCGGCCTCCCGGCCGCGTCCGGGGCCGTTCCGCGCCGGGGACGGCGCAGTGACCAGGCCGAACTCCCGTGGCCGCGCCGGGACGGCGCAGCCACGGAAACCGGAACACTACCGGGAGCGCCGACCGCCCGGCCGTGCTATCATCACCCCGGCCTCGCAGGTCGGAGCCGCGCCGTGAACAAGGAAGACGAGAAGAAGAGGTCCGTCGAGACCTTCTTCCCCGTGGACCGCAGCAGGCGGCCCAGGGGGCACCTGAAGATGGGCATCTCGTTCAAGGTCCGCGACCCCGACTTCACCTCGGGCAAGAAGAAGCCCTCGACCATGTCGGACATCCAGCCGGACACCGGGCGCCGTTCGTGTTGACGCGCGCGCGTCGCGCGCTGTCGCCTCGCGCACTGCCGGACCGTCGCTTCGCCGTGACGTGGCGGCGGGCCCTCGGGCACGGTCCGGCGCGTGGTCGCGCTGCCGGCCATGCACCCGAGGCTGGACGCGGCGTACGAGCGGGCCGCGGCGTGCGCGTTCACCGCGGAGGACCTGCGCCCCTGACCGTACCGCGCCCACGTACCCCGGGCGCCGCACTGCAAGTTTGACAACCTCGCGTCCGCCCGTGATAATTCCGGCGTGCCGGGCGTTCTGGCGGGCGCCCGAGGGGGTCGGTCATGGCGGACAAGCGGGCCGTTGAAGTGGTCCTCCAGGGAAGGAGGTTCCAGCTCCGCACTGCCGTGGAAGACGAGTCCCTGGCCGATATCGTCGCGATGGCGAACGCCAAGATCGACGAGATAGCCGCCGCCGCTCCCCTGCCGCCGCACCCGGCCGCGCTGCTCGCCGTGCTGACCCTCTCCGAGGAGCTGTACAACGAGCGTCGTGACCTCGCGGCCTTGCGGGAGAGGATCCGGTCGAAGTCGGCGCTGCTGCTCGACATGCTCGACGCGGCGGGCCGGCCCGAACCCGGGGAAGTCCCTGGGGATGACCCTCCGGTTGGAGGGATGAGCATATAGATTGAGGCTTTGAGATGCTTCTTGCGGCGGCCGGCGCCCGAGTGCCCGGCGGCCGCTGCGTGCTGAAGAGGCCGGAAGCGACCCTTGGCGTCCGCGGAGGATGACGACGACGAACCGAGTCGTGCCGGTCGGAGCCCGTTGAGACGCGGCGGTCCGCGGAGAGCGGCCCGCTTCCCTGCTCATCCCCCATCCGGTCCCGCGCGGTGCGGGGCGGGCCAATCCCGTGGAACCATAACCGGCTCCGTGCCGGGTTGCGCCGGCTGGGCGCTCCCGCGGGCGGGGCCAAGGAGGGTGCCGTGGAAATGATCATCCTCGGGGTCCTCCTCGGACTGTCGGCCGGAGCGGTCGGCGCGTTCCTCGTGGCGCGCTCGTCCGCGGCTGCCAAGGTGCGCGAGGCCGAGCGCAAGGGCGACGAAGGCGTCGCCGACGCGCGCAACCGGCTCGAGGCCGGGGTGGCCGAGGCGCAGAAGCAGGTCCGGGGGATCGAGGCGCGGGCGAGGGACCTGGAAAGGGACCTCAAGGCCGCGAAGGCGGACAACCAGAAGAGGGAGGAGCGCCTCGCCAAGCGCGAAGAGACCCTCGAGCGCAAGAACGAGACCCTCACCGCTCGCGAGGGCGAGGTGGTGAGGCGGGAGAAGACCGTCGCCCTCAAGGAGAAGACGATCGGGGAACAGGAGCAGGAGGCCGAGCAGAAGGCATCGGAGGCCCGCAAGATCCTCGAGCGTGTGTCGGGCATGTCCCAGGAGGACGCGCGCCGGTACCAGCTCGAGCGGGTCTTGGAGGAGGTCAAGCTCCAGGCCGCACGCCAGATCAAGCAGGTGGAGGACGAGGCGAAGGAGGAGGCGGAGAAGCGCGCGAAGCGCATCGTCGGCATCGCGATCATGCGGTACGCCGGCGAGTACGCGAGCGAGCGGACCGTGTCCGTCGTCAGCCTCCCGAGCGAGGAGATGAAGGGCCGCATCATCGGGCGCGAGGGCCGCAACATCCGTGCGTTCGAGGCCGCGACCGGCGTGGACGTCATCATCGACGACTCGCCGGACGCGGTCATCGTCAGCGGCTTCAACCCCGTGCGTCGCGAGGTCGCGCGCCTGTCGCTCGAGAAGCTCGTCTCGGACGGCCGCATCCACCCCGCGCGCATCGAGGAGATCGTCGAGAAGACCACCAGGGAGGTCGACCAGAAGATCAAGGAGGCGGGCGAGGACGCGCTGTTCCAGCTCGCGCTCGGGACCATGCACCCGGAACTGGTCAAGCTCGTGGGCCGCATGAAGTACCGGACCAGCTACGGCCAGAACGTGCTCGGCCACAGCATCGACACCGGCTTCCTGGCGGGGCTGATGGCGGCCGAGATGGGGATGAACGTGAAGGAGGCGCGGCGCGCCGGGCTCCTGCACGACGTCGGCAAGGCCGTGGACCACGAGGTCGAGGGGCCGCACGCGCTGGTCGGCGCCAACCTGGCGCGCAAGCACGGCGAGTCCGCCGAGGTCGTGCACGCGATCGCGTCGCACCACGACGAGGAGAAGCCCCTGACCCTCCTCGCCCACCTGGTGACCGCGGCCGACGCCATCTCCGGCGCG
>VGRB01000120.1 GCA_016875475.1 Deltaproteobacteria bacterium | reverse complement strand
GGGGCAACCGGCCTCACCTTGAACCCCGGGACGAGCCGCGAGACGTCGTCCACCACGTTCAGGTCGTTCGGGTTCGCGAACCCCACGACCAGGATGCGCCCGTTGCGTGCGAGGGGGAGCACCTTGTAGCGCACGAGGTGGGCCTGGGGGACGAGGGTCCAGAGCGACTCGTCAACGCGCAGGCGGGCGAGGTCGACGCCCCCGCGCGCGGGCGCACCGCCGGAGCCTGCCCCCAGGCGCTCCGCCACCGTTCGCAGCAGCGTGGCCGCGAGGATCGGGAACTCGTCGCAGGCCGAGAGGACCGCGGTCTTCCCGAGCACGACCGCGCGCGTGGGCTCGGACGCCCTGACCACCATGGCGCAGGGCGTGTTCATCATGACCTCGACGAGGCCGACCGCCTCGCCCGGCCCGAACCTCGGCCCCTCGTATTCCATGCCGTCGCGCGCGTCGCGGAGCGTCGAGTCCAGGCGGCCCTCGATCACGATCCCGATGCCGGCGGCGGGGGCGTCCTGGTCCAGGAAGACCTCGTCCGGGCCGATGTCGCGCTCGACCGCGTCCGCGGCCAGGATCTCGAGGATCTCCTCGTGGACGCTCGCGAAGAGCGGCAGGCGCGCCAGGTCGTTCGGGCCCACTTCGGTCCCCCGTTCGTCTCCGGGCGATTATGGCCCGGAATGCGGGGGCCGGGCTATGCCTTCGGCGCCCGGATCGCGAGCCGGATCACGACGAGGTCGCGGATCAGGTCGTCGGGCATGCCGGGATAGACGATGCCGAAGTCCTTGCGGTTCAACGAGAACTCGGCGTTCGCCTCGACGGCAGCGTCGCCGATCCGGACCGTCGCCGGGAAGCTGACCGTCCGCTTCACGCCGTGCAGGTCCAGCACGCCCGTGATCGTGTGCGTGGCGCCCGCGGTCCCGTCCGCGCCCGCACGGATCGCGGTGGACGCGAACGTCGCGTGCGGGAACTTCGCGACGTCGAAGAAGTCCGGCGACTTCAGGTGCCCGGTCAGCTTCTCGTCGTCGGTGGCCACGGACGCCATGTCGATCTCCACCCGGATGGAGGCCGCCTCGAGCCCGCCGCCGGTCACGACCACCGCGCCGGAGAAGACGCCGAACGACCCGTCGTGTTTCCCCGTGACCTTCGAGCCCGTGAACTCCACGCGCGAGGAGCCCGGGGCGATGCGGTACGTCGCGCCCTGCGCGGCGGCGGGGGCGGGGGTGGGGGTGGCGAGCGCCGCGCCGACTGCGGCTGCGGGCTTGTCCTGCGCGGGGTCCTTGCAGGCGGACAACGGGATCGCGGCGACGGCCGCGAGTGCGAACAGGTGAAGACGGCTCATGGTGTTCCTCCTCCGGGACGCGGCGAGCCGTCCGGCGACCGAGTCCGCGGCCCGGAGCAGGGCGACGTACGCGTTCAGCGACGTCTCCTCTTCCGGGGTCCCGCGGTAGCGGGTCGGCATCGAACGACTCCACGTCGAACCGTTCGATGTTGAAATTGGGAGTGTTCTGGTCCGCGTCAAGGGGGGCGACGCCGCTCGCGAGGAAGCCCCACCCGCCCGCCCACCCCCGGACAGCCCCACCCGCCGGCTGCCGGGCCGAAGACGCCGCCCTGCTCCCCGTCGCGGCGAGGCGCGGCGCCGATGCGCGGGCGACGTCTTCTACTCGTGTGAATCGGCAGCCGGCGGGGAGGACACGGTCTCCCGGAAGGGATCCTTCCTGGGGGCCGTGTCGGCTCAGGTCCCCGGCGGCGCCGGCGGCGCCGGCGGGACGGGCGGGGTGGGCGGAGCGGCAGACGGAGGAGCCTGCGGCGGCACGATCCCCGCCGGCCGCTTCGCCTTGCGCAGCGGGGTCCACAGGCCGCCGGACGAGAAGCACCGCCACGCCCACGGCAGCCAGCGCACCAGGCTCCACGCGAGCCAGAGGGACCACGCGAGGGTGACCGCCTGCCATGCGAGGCGCGGGAGGCTCAGGACCCACGCCGTGGGCAGGGCCGCGCCGACCCGATCCGCGATCCACACGAGCCGGCCGTCGTGGCTGCCCGCGCCCGCGACCTGCATGTCGGGGTGCAGGAGGAGGCCGGTGTGGACCGCGCCGTAGAGGCAGCCCATGGCGACCACGGTCCAGCCCGCGAGCAGGATCTGGAGCCCGTCGCGCAGGACCGGCCGGGCCGGCGGGGCGTGCGTGCCGCGCCACTGCATCGCGAGGAGCCAGCCCGCGACCGCGATCCCGGCCTGGATCGGGACGAGGGTCAGGCCCGCGGCGAGCAGGACCCACTGCCAGGTCGGGAGCGGGGTCCAGGGGATCCGCCCGAGCAGGACGGCCGCGAGGATTGCGCCGATCAGGAGCCCCCAGAACAGGACGGCGGGCCCCCACCTCGGGCCGCCCGCCGCGATCAGCCACCGGCCCTCCGGCAGGTTCACGACCACCCGGGCGTTGGCCGCGGGCGCGCCGAGCCCGACCGCGGGGACCCGCTGGAGCAGCGCGATCCCCCCGGGCTGCTGCCAGCCGATCTCGATCCGCTGCGACCCCGGCCGGAGCGTCACGGACACCTTGCCCGCCTCCTCGCGGATCGGGTCGTCGCGGTCGTCCACCGCCACCTTCTGGACCTTCGCGCCCGGGGGCAGATCGAACGCCAGCGGGCCGCCCTGGCTGCTCCGGACCACGGCGCGGAGCGTGCCGGACGAGAGCCGCGTCCCTGGGGCGAACGCGAGCTCGGCGCGGTCGATGGTGACCGACTGTCCTGCGGCGCCCGCGGGCCGCTTGAACGACAGCCTCAGCGTCTCCCCGGGGTACGGCCGGAACTGCGGCTCCCACCGGCCGTCCTGCTGGTGGCGGACAGGCGGTAGGCCGTCGGCCGCGCACTCCCACACCGGGCTGCACCGGAGCACCCAGGTCTCGGTCCACGGCACGCGCTGCGGCGCGACCAGCGCGAGCGACTCCTGCTCGTCGAGCGTCGATTCCCACCCGACGTCCGCGTCGTCGCGCCCGAGCGACACGACCACGTCGCGCCCCTCGACGCGCAGGTCCGAGTCCGTGACCGACTCGCCCGGGAGCAGCGGCACGCGCACGACGACCGGCGACCCGGTCGGGCTCGCGCGGTGGACGGTGGTGTGGACGAGCCACGGGATCCCGACGTCGAGCGTGCGCGTGACCAGGAGCCACGGGGGCAGCGCGCCGGTCTCCGCCTCGCGGCGCGACGCGGCCTCGACCCGCCGTACCAGCCGGATCGACCGCTCGGCCCGGCCGTCCTCGCGCAGGCCCTCTACCTCCCAGCCGGGGGCGTCGGCCTCGACCCGCTGCGGCGCGCCGCCCAGCTCGATCGTGACCGCGTCGGCGTCGGGGAGCGGGCCGGTCGCGGCGACCTCGTGCGCGCCGGGGCCTACCCGGACGTGCAGGAACCCGTTGTCGAGCAGGGCCAGCGGGACGTCCGCCGCGCCGTCCACGGTCACGGACGCCGGGACCCAGGACCGGGCCGGTCCGGGCACCGGCCAGGCCGCCTGCGCCCCCGCGTGGACGCTCGCCTTGAGCGAGAGCGTGCCGTCACGCACCGCGATCGCGATGCGCGCGGTCGAGAGGCACTGCGGCTCGCACGGCTCGGGCCGGGTCAGGCGCTCGCGGAGGTCGTCCAGGACCTCGCGCGGCGGGACCGCGGCGCGGGCGGCGGACGGGGCGCCGATCGAGACGGCGAGCGAGAGCGCGATCGCGATCGCCCCGGCGACCGCACCGGCCCCCGATGCGGCCCCCGCACCCGACGCGCCGCTCGCACCCTCCCCGGCCCCCGCACCCGTCCCGGTCGAGCCGACGCCGGTCCCCGAAGGCGCGGCTCCGGCCCTGCCCCCCCGGCGGCCCGCGACCAGCAGGACGAGCGCGAGGCCGACCGTCAGCAGCACCCGGGCGATCGAGAGCGCGAGGTTCGCGGCCGGCGACGCGAGCCACAGCCGCACCCGGTGGTCGCGGTCGACCGGCCCGTTCCAGTCCATCCGGACCGTGGTCCACGACCACTCGGGCAGGCCGGGGCCCGTCTGGACCACGGCGTTCGGGTCGTACTGGAGGTTCTGCTTCCGCGAAACCTTCGACGCCTTCTGGTAGCTCCGCAGGACGAGGCCGGACCGGCCCTCCTCCTGTACGTACCCGTCCTTGTCGCGCTCTTCCGCGGCCTTCTCCGCCTCGTCGCGTGCCCCCCCCGTCGGGGCGGCGGCCGGGGCGTTCACGGTCGTGAGGTCGACGACGTCGGGTCCCGACACGTCCGCGCCCGTCATCACCCCCCAGTCGCCCCCGCCGGAACCGCGGCCGGTCTGGGGGTAGAGGCCGGCGCGCACCTCGCGGATCGCGAACGGCGCGAGCACGGCGACCAGGGCCACGACCGACCCGAGCCAGCCGACCCGGCAGAACGTGCGGAACCGGCCCTCCGGCACGACGCGCAGGAGCGCGACCGCCGCGAGCAGCGCGACCCAGACCCAGTACGGGCTCCCGGGCTGGTGCTGGTCGAGCACCAGCGCCGCGAGCGCGAGGAGCCCGAAGTACCACCGCGTCAGCTTCGCGATCGCGAGGGACACGAGGAGCACGAACAGGAACGACAGGAGCGTCCAGCGGTCCACCCAGGTGCCGGGCACGCGGTCCACGCCGGACGCGGCGAGCAGCGTCCACCCGGGCGCGAGGTGGAGGCGCGCGGCGAGCGAGTGCACGTCCTCGGTCCAGCCGACCGCGGGCAGCGTGCGCGAGCCGCCGTCGATCCGCGACTCCGCGACGAGGTCGACGTCGCCCCGGCGGACCTCGACCCCCGGGAGCCCGGTCGCCGGATCGGTCGTGACGAGCTGGTCCTGGCGATCCACGGACACGTGGCCGAGCACCGCGGGCGGTGCGAGATTGACGCGCCAGCCCTTGGTCAGGCGTCCGCGGACGCGATCGCGGATGGTCCACCCGCCGCCGTCCACGTCGAGCCACACGTCCCGCTCGAGCGTGAGGGACGAGGGCGGGGGCTCGGGCTCGCCCCGGCGCGCGGTCGCGAACGAGAGCGCCTTGCCGCCCTCCACGAGCCACGCGGGGAGGCCGCGCCAGTCCTCGCGGAGCCCGGTCCGCGACGGGTCCACGCCCGGCGCGCCGGACACGGTCACCTGCCGGAGCGCGTCGTCCGCCTGGAAGACCCACGTCTCGGTCCCGGGCCAGGGCGCCTCGCGCTTCGGCGCCGCGAGCGTCTCCGGGGCGCCGCCCTCGGTCCTCGCCGCGACTTCGACGCTCCAGGTCCCGGCCCGGACCTGCACCCGGAGCGACCCCGCGTCGTCGATCCGGGCCGGCACCTCGGCCTGCACCGCGATCGGGACCGTCCCGGCGAGCAGCACGGGCCCGAGATCGACCTCGCGCGGGCGGCCGGACGCACGGATGACCACGCGCGTGGTCACGACGGCCGGGACGCCGTCCGCGACCTTGCGACAGACCTCGAGGTCCAGGCGGTCGCCCTCCTCGCCGGCCTCGGCGCGGGCGCGCAGCCAGAGCAGCCCGCCCTCGTCGCGCCGAGGGAAGGGGACGGCCTTGCCGTCCACCGCGAGGTCCGTGCGCCCGCAGTCCGGGGGGACCGGGATCGACTCCGGGAGCGACGCCCAGGCGAACCGTCCGGACAGGCGCCGGGAGCCGGCCGGAAGCACCGCGTAGGGGCGGCCGTCGCGCTCCAGCACGGCGACCGGCGTGGCCGCCGCGGCCACCGCCTGGGGCCAGGCGCCCGGACCGCCGGGGAGCCCGACCACGGCCTCGCGGTCGGTCGCGACGTCGAGCGAGAACGAGCCCCCCGTCTCGGCGAGGTCCATGGCAAGTCGCGAAGGCCACACGCAGATCGGCTTGTCGGCGGCCTTGACGCACGCGTGGTCCGGGGCCCCGTCCAGCACCCAGGGCACCCACGGCGCGAGGTCCGGGGGCACGTCCGCGACCGGGTACGGCCTGGCGGACGAGGCCGACGGCAGGACCGCGCTCAGGCACGCGACTGCGAGGCCGAGGTTGCGCATGTTCCCCCTCCTTGAGGTCCCCGAGCAGTCTTGTACCATGCGGGGCCGAACCCCGCACCCCCAACACGAACGTCCCGCGTCGTGCGATAATTCCGCGGGCCGGGACGGGAGGTGGAGGATGCTCCGGAGGCTGGCGCGGGTCGGTGTCGCGGGATGCGTGGCCCTCCTGGCGTGCGGGGGCGGGGGCGGCGGCGCGGACGTCTCCGACGTCCCGGGCGGGGACACGGTCAAGGAGGGGGACCCGTGCGACGACGGGGACCCGTGCACGTTCGGCGACAAGGTCCAGGGCGGCGCGTGCGTCGGGACCGAGCACGCCTGCCCGACGGGCAAGTCCCCCTACTGCGTGGCGGCCGAGTGCGATGGCGCGGGCGGGTGCCGGCCGCTCGTGGACAAGGGGTTCTGCTTCATCGACGGCGCGTGCTTCGCGAGCGGGGCGAAGAACCCGGACGACGCCTGCGGCGCGTGCGTCGCCGACACGGACGCGCTCGGGTGGTCGCCGCCGACGGCCGCGCCAGGCTGCTCGGACGGGGACCCTTGCACGAAGGACGACCGGTGCGACGGCGGGAAGTGCGTCGGTACGCCGGACGCCTGCGACGACGACAACGTCTGCACGAAGGACTCGTGCGACTCGAAGCTCGGGTGCCGGCACGACGACGCGGCCGGCGGGTGCGACGACAGCGACGCCTGCACCCTCGGGGACACGTGCGGGGGCGGCAAGTGCCTGCCCGGCGCGGACGCGCCCGACTGCGACGACAAGAACCCGTGCACGGTCGATTCGTGCAACCCGGCCAAGGGCTGCGTCAGCGAGCTTGCGCCCGCGGTTGCCTGCGACGACCACAACGAGTGCACCGCGGACACGTGCGAGCCGGGGACCGGGTGCGCGCACGAGGCGGTCGCGGGGCCCTGCGACGACGACGACGCGTGCACGATCGGCGACGCCTGCGACGGCGAGGTCTGCGAGCCCGGGATCGGCGCGCCGGACTGCGACGACGACAACGGGTGCACCTCGGACTCGTGCAGCCCGGCGGTCGGCTGCGTCCACGCGAACCTCCAGATCGCGTGCGACGACGGCGACGAGTGCACGGAGAACGACGCGTGCCTGGTCGGGAAGTGCGCGGGCAAGAAGACCGTGCTCTGCGACCTGTGCGAGTACCCCGCGAACCCGGACGCGCTCAAGGTGACGTCGCTCCAGTTCGGGACCGGGCACGCCGGAGGGGGCCTCGACCTGGACGACAACCCGTCGACGTGCGCGCCCGAGGCGAGCTGCTCGAACGGGATCGACAACGAGCTCGGGGTGCTAGGGGCGCTCGCGAACGACGGGCTGGTGACGTCGCTCAAGCAGGGGACGCTCAAGTACGTCTTCGAGATCAAGGACTTCTCGACGGCCATGCCGTTCAGGCTCAACCTGCTCGACACAGGCGTCATCATGACGACCCCCCCCTGCAACTTCCAGTTCGACGAGTGCGACTACTACCCGGCCCAGGACTCGCTGGACCTCGACTGCAACCCGATCATCACCTTCGACAATGCGACCGTGACGGGGAACGTGCTCCGGGCCGGGGGCAAGGCATACTCGTACCCGCTCCAGGCGAGCCTGATAGGCGGCCAGTTGCTGGTGCTCGGGATCGCCTCGGCGCGGGTCGAGGCGACCCTGCTGTGGGAGGACGACCAGATCGTCGGGATGGACGGATTCCTGGGCGGCGGGGTGGCCAAGGAGCAGCTCATGGACACCGTGAACAAGCTCCCCGACTGGGTGTTCGCCCCGATGGACAAGGCGGGCGCGCTGGCCGCGCTCGACAGCCTGATCGAGAACGACCTCGACATCGACGGCGACGGCGTTCCGGATGCCGCCTCGATCAACTTGAAGTTCCAGACGATCCCGGCGAACGTCGTCACGCCGCCGCTCCCGGAGTAGCGCCCGATGCGCACGCGCCCCTTGCTGCTGCTCGCCTTCTTCGCCTCGGCCTGCGGGACCTCCGGGACCACCGTGGCCCCGAGGGACGTCGGCCTCGGGGACTTTCCGGACGCGGATGTCGGAGACCCGGCCGCGCCGGACGATCCTGCGGCTCCCGACGAGGACGGCGCAGGGCCTGCGGACGTTGCGGATACCGGGCCCGCGGACGCGCCGGACCAGGACGCCGATCCGGCCGACGACCCATCGCAGGACGTTCCGGACGGGACACCGGACGCGCCCGCGGACGCGCAGCCCGGCGACCCGGGGCCGCCGCCTCCGCCGTTCGCTGCCTGCGACGCGCAGCACCCCTGCCAGGACCCGGACCAGCCCGTCTGCGTGACCCCGGTCGGCAAGGAGCAGGGGACGTGCCTCGGGCTCTGCGGCGAGGGCAAGCCGGCCTGCCCGTCCTGGCAGGAGTGCGTGGTGGTGGATCCGGCGCAGGGGCTGTCCGCCTGCTTCGTGATCGCGGCCTACGACGACCCGTGCTCCCCCGCGGGCGGCGTGCTGTGCGACGCCTCGCGACTCGAGTACTGCATCGCGCCGCCGGCCGGCGGGCAGGCGCGCTGCACCCGGTTCTGCGACGACGGTCCCGCGGGGCCCTCGTGCCCCCCGTGGCAGGAGTGCCTCGCGACCTCCGCTTCCGCGTCCGCCTGTTTCCGCAAGCCGCCGTGCGCGGGCGGCCCGTGCGTGCCGGTGCACGCGCCGGCGGGCGCCGAGTGCGCGCCCGAGGCGGGGGTTGCGTGCGGACCCGGGCTCGAGTGCGTGGCCGGGGCGGGCGGCTGGATGGGCCACTGCGCCGCGCCGTGCGCGACCGGGGAGGACTGCGGCGCGTTCACGGTCTGCGTGGACGGCCTCTGCCGCCGGGCGGACCGCCTGATCCCGGGCGCGGTCCCGTGCGGCCCCGCGTTCGGCTGCGAGCCGGGCGACGGCGGCGGGGCCGCCGCCTGCACGCCGGTCGGCCCGGACCTGTCCGTGTGCCTGCCCGCGTGCGACCCCGGCCCGTGCCCGGCCGGGACCGCCTGCGTGGGCGGCGGGTGCGCCGCGGTCTCGGGAATCGGCGGGCCGTGCGGCCCGGACCGCGGCCTCCTGTGCGCGGAGGGGCTCGCCTGCCGGATCGACGAGTCGCTCGATCACCACTTCGGGCACTGCACGCGGCCGTGCGGCGACGGCTGTCCCGAGGGCTTCGCGTGCGTGGACGGCCGGTGCGGCCGCATCGCGGACTACGGCGGCTCGTGCAGCGGGGTGGCCGGCACCTTCTGCGACCCGGCCGCCCCGGGCCTCGTCTGCAAGGTCCTGCGCCCCGGGACGCGGTCCGGCTTCTGCACCGCCTCGTGCCAGATCGGCCAGTCGTGCCCCGACCCCGGCGGCGACCTCGGCGGGACCTGCCCTCCCTACCTGGAGTGCGGGACGTTCGGGGTGTGCCTGTAGGCGAGGTCTCGCGGATGCGGACGCCGCAGCGGAACTCGCTGACGCGCGCCGGACCGGGTCGTTCGTCAGGTCCGAGAAGGTGCGGAAGGGGCGGGCAACGCTTGACATCGGGTGATCGCTGCCCCACGCTTCGGGCAGCCTTTCCGGGAGGAGGAGCAGCTTGAAGACGGTCGTGTCGTTCATGGTGCTCGCGGTCGCGTTGTTCGCGGTGGCCGCGTGCAGGTCGGAGGAGAAGGGCCAGGCGCCCGCGGGCCAGTCGCCCGCCCGTGCCGAGCCCGCGAAGGCGCCGGCGGCCCCGGCGGCCCCGGCGGCCCCGGCGGCAGCGGCACCGGCGACGCCGGCACCAGCGGGCCACGCCGCACCGGCAGCGGCCCCCACGGCGGCCGCGGGAGGAGGGAGCTTGCAGAAGACGGCATCGGGTCTCGAGTACGAGGACATCAAGGTCGGCGACGGCGCCGCGCCCCAGACCGGGCAGACGGTCATCGTCCACTACACGGGCACGCTGATGAACGGGAGCAAGTTCGACAGCTCGGTCGACCGTGGCCAGCCGTTCCGGTTCCCGATCGGCCAGGGCCGGGTGATCAAGGGCTGGGACGAGGGCCTGTCCACGATGAAGGTGGGCGGCAGGCGCAAGCTCGTGATCCCGCCGGAGCTGGGTTACGGCGCCCGGGGCGCGGGCGGCGTGATCCCGCCGAACGCCACGCTGATCTTCGACGTCGAGCTGCTCGGCGTGCAGTAGGAGCGATCCGCGCTGTGGCGCGGATCGCTCGGGGGGTGGCTCGGCGAACCGGGGAGCGGTCGCGCAAGGGGGGTGGCCCGCGCCCCGCAACGCGGGGCGGCGGGCAGGGGGGCGAGCCGCGCCCCCCTCCGATCGATGCCCCCGGGGCCTGCCGGGTCCGGAACGTGGGGTACGTCTCTCGACGGGCGTCGATCGGGACTGCCTGCCGCGCGGGTCGGGCGACAGCGCGGAATGCTCAGTAGGGCTGCAGGCCCGCACGGGCCCGCCTCGTCCCACGGGCGGGCGAAGGTCCGTCCTTCCTACAGGAACTGCTGCAGCTTCAGCATGATCCGGGGGGGATCTGGATACGTGCGCGCGAGCGTCTCGGCGCGCTCCCGCAGCGGTCGCGATCGATCGAGCGCCCTGCGGGCGAACGCCTCGCGCTCGTCGGCCGGCATCTTCGCCATCAGGGCCTGGGCCGCGGCGCGGGTCTCTGCGAGACGCAGTCGGTTGTCCGTCAGGTACTTGTCCAGGTTCGCGACCGCCGCCTCCGTGTTGGCTGGGGTCTGCTCGAGGAGCTTGATCGCGTTCTCCATGTGGAACAGGGTCTCGGCGTGGAGGCGCTCGGCCTGGCTCTGGCACCCCGTGGCGGCCAGAACGGACACGATGGCGCCGAGGAGGATGGCTGCCCGCATCATCGCGTGCTCGTCGTGGGTGGGTTGTTCAACCAACCGGTGCGAAAGGGGGGACTTGAACCCCCACAGGCTTGCGCCTACAAGAACCTGAATCTTGCGCGTCTGCCAATTCCGCCACTTTCGCGTGGGCCAAGGCGGAGCGGACTATAGGCGGGCGGGTGCCGCGTGTCAAGTCCTGCGGCGACGTCAGCGGCGACCGGGGGGCCGGCTTTACAGCCCGGGTCCCATCCACTACATTCGGCCACGACCCGCGGGCGACGGGTCCCCCGGAGGCAGCCATGAACCGGATCGAGAAAGAGGAAGCCCTCACCTTCGACGACGTGCTGCTCGAGCCGCAGTACAGCGAGGTGCTGCCGCGCGACGTGTCGGTCGAGACCCGGCTGACCCGCAGGATCCGGCTGAAGGTCCCGCTCGCCAGCTCGGCCATGGACACGGTCACGGAATCGGACACCGCGATCGCCATGGCCCGCGAGGGCGGGATCGGCGTCATCCACAAGAACCTGTCCGTCGAGGCCCAGGCCCGCGAGGTCGCCCGCGTCAAGAAGTCCGAGAGCAAGGTGATCGACAACCCGGTCACGATCGGGCCGGACGAGACGCTCTCGGACGCGCAGACGCTCATGCGGCGGCAGCGGATCTCCGGGCTGCCGGTCGTGCGCGACGGGGTCCTGGTCGGCATCCTGACCGGCCGCGACCTGCGGTTCGAGACGGACGTGTCGCGCACCGTGTCCGAGGTGATGACCCACAAGGTCGTGACCGCGCGCCACGGGGTCACGTTCGAGGAGGCGGTCGCCACGCTGCACCGCCACCGGCTGGAGAAGCTCCCGCTGGTGGACGAGGCGGGGCGGCTCAAGGCGCTCATCACGGTCAAGGACATCGAGAAGGAGTTCAACTTCCCGAACGCGGCCAAGGACGCGCGCGGCAGGCTGCTGGCCGCGGCCGCGCTCGGGACCGGCGACGCGGCGATCGCGCGGGCGGCCGCGCTCGTCGAGGCGGGCGTGGACGTGCTGGTCGTGGACACCGCGCACGGCCACTCGAAGGGCGTCCTCGCCACGGTCCGCGAGCTGAAGCGGCGCTACCCGGACACCGACGTGGCGGCCGGCAACGTCGCGACCGAGGACGGCGTCGCGGCCCTGGCCGAGGCGGGCGCGGACGCGGTCAAGGTCGGCATCGGGCCCGGGTCGATCTGCACGACGCGGGTGGTCGCCGGGATCGGCGTGCCTCAGGTGACCGCGCTGCTGCGGTGCGCCGAGGCCGGCGCGAAGGCCGGCATCCCGCTGATCGCGGACGGCGGCATCAAGTACTCGGGCGACATGGTGAAGGCGCTCGCGTGCGGCGCCGAGACGGTCATGGTCGGCAACCTGCTCGCGGGCACGGAGGAGGCCCCGGGCGACGTGGTCTTCTACCAGGGTCGCGCCTACAAGGTGTATCGCGGCATGGGCAGCCTGGCCGCGATGCGCGCGGGGTCCAAGGACCGCTACTTCCAGGACGACTTCGAGCCCGAGAAGCTGGTCCCCGAGGGGATCGAGGGTCGCGTGCCCTACAAGGGCCCGCTCGCCAAGGTGGTCTACCAGCTCGCGGGCGGGCTCCGGTCGGGCATGGGCTATTGCGGCGCGGCGAGCATCCCTGATCTGGCGCGGCGCGCACGGTTCGTCCGCATCACGGACTCGGGCCTGCGCGAGTCGCACGTGCACGACGTGCAGATCACCGAGGAGCCGCCGAACTACAACCCGCGCGGGTGAACCCGGATCGCGTGACGGAGCCCTACGCGGTCGCCGCCGCCCGCGTCCGGCGCTTCGTCACGGGGCGGGTCTCCGGCGCGGGCGTGATGTCGGCGATCGTGTACTTCCGGAGCACCCCGACCATCGCCGCCTGCAGCTCCTCCCAGACCTTGTGGGACCGGCAGGACTTGTTCCGGAAGAACCTGCACTCCTCCGGGAACAGCAGGCACTGGTTGATGGAGAGCGGGCCCTCCATCGCGAGCAGCACGTCCGCCATGTGGATCGCGGCCGGCGGCTTGCCCAGGCGGTAGCCGCCCGTCTTGCCGCACGCCGAGTGCACGAGCCCGGCCTGGGTCAGGTGCTGCATCACCTTCGCCAGGAACTGGATCGGCATGTCCTCGGCGTCCGCGATCTCCTGGATGGAGTGCCACCGCTCCTCGGTCCTCGACGCGAGGAAGCGCAGCGAACGGAACGCGTACTCGGTCGCCCTGGTGAGCCTCATGGCTCTGCCTCCGATGACCCCTGCCCGTCCAGGAGAAAAT
>VGRB01000119.1 GCA_016875475.1 Deltaproteobacteria bacterium | reverse complement strand
TCCCTCGATCTCGTCGAGACCGAGGACCCATGTGACGGCGGAGGGAGGGGGCATCGGCGCCTCGCAGCGCGGAGCCACATCTCCCAGGGCGGCGGAACCCCACCCGGACCTCATCGCCCCCCCCCCACCATCCCCGCAAGCTCGTCCAGAAGCTCGATCACCCGCTCCTCCTTCGCCCGGATCGACTGGACCAGTTCCGCCGCGGGGCGGTGCTCGTAGTCGCTCGCGCGGTTCGGGTTGCGCGCGGACAGGTCGTAGCCGCGGGCGGCGATCTCGGCGGCGGGGATGATCCAGGAGTTCGGCCCGACCTCGCGCGACTCGCGCATCGACAGGAAGTCCGGGATCTGGCTGCCGTCCACCGGGCGACGGGTCTGGGTCAACTCGAAGCCGTCGTTCGTCAGTTCGTAGTACCAGACGCTCTCGGTGCCGCGGCCGTCGTCGCGCCGGTCGAAGAACAACACGTTCGTCTTGACGCCGGTGTACGGCAGGAAGCAGTTCGCGGGAAGCGACAACACGGTGTGCAGGTCGAATTCCTTCAGCAGCCGCTCGCGGACCTTGGCGTCGGCCCCGCCGCGAAAGAGCACTCCCTCGGGCACGACGACCCCGGCGCGGCCGCCCGCGCGGAGGTTCTCCAGGATGTGCTGGAGGAACAGGATCTCGGTCGCCCCGGACCGGACCGCGAAGTTGGACTGGACCTCGCGCGGGAGCTTCCCTCCGTAGGGCGGGTTCGCGAGGATCACGTGGTACTTGCCCTTCTCGGGGCAGTTGCGGGCGTGACGCTCGAGCGTGCTCCCCAGTTCCAGGTTCGCCCCCTCGACCCGGTGGAGCAGCATGTTCATGATGCCGAGGAGGTAGGTCAGCGGCTTGATCTCCACCCCGAAGAACGTGTGGCGGCCGAGCGTGTCCAGGTCGGCCGCGCTCATGGCGCGGGAGCACCGGCGGATGTACTCGGCGGACTCGGCGAGGAAGCCCGCGGTGCCGAAGCAGGGGTCGTACACGCGATCCCCGATCGCGGGCCGCACCACCTCGACCATGGCGCGGATGACGTGGCGCTGGGTGTAGAACTCGCCCGCGTACCCGGCCGAGTCTTTCGCCACGTCCTTCAGCAGGTCCTCGTAAAGGGCCGAGAGCACGATCACGTCGGTCTCGTCCGAGAAGTGCAGGCGGTTCACCTGCTGCACCACGCGCGCGAGGCTCGCGCCGCGGCGCGAATGGTTGCGAACCGTGGAGAAGATCCTGCGGAACCGTTCGGCCACCGGGTCGGACGCGAAGCGCGCGGTGTCCTCCGTCGTGCCGAAGGTCTGGAGATACGGAAGCAGCGTGCCGTTCACGAACGCGAGCATCTCGTCCGGACGGTCGGTGCGGCGGGCCCAGATCGACCACCGGTAGTCGCCGTCGAGGCGCCGGACGCAGGGCGCGTCGTCGAACGCGGCCTCCTGCTCGTGGCGCGTCTCGGCCTCGTCGAACGCCTTCAGGAAGAACAGCCAGGCGACCTGCTCGACGTAGTCGCGGGGCGCGACGCCGTCGCTGTTCATCTGGTCGCAAGCGTTCTTGACGGCCTGACGCACCTCCTGGCGGCGGTGCTCCAGTCTCGCGTCGCTTCCGTTGGCTTCATTGGTCGTAGCGGTCGACATCGTTCCCCGAACCTCCCTCACGCGGCCATCGGCACGTACAGGCGCCGCTTGACTTCCTCCAGGTCCGCCTTCAGCACTCCCGCCCCGCCGTACTGCAGGAGCAGGCTGCTGAAGCTCCCGAACTGGCTCGTGAACTGCGGCGCGCTGTACGTCGCCCCCTGTTCCAGGTCATCGATGCCGTGGAGCCCGTAGTGGTCCAGGCTCGTCGCCCAGAACCGCGTCTTCGGCCCCGATGGCGTGCCGGGGGCGGCCTGCTCGCCCACGCGGCCGGCGAGCCAGGCGTCCTCCTGGTCCCAGAAACGGGCGACCCGATCCCGGCGCCGGGGCACGCGGGCAAGGTCGAAGCCGACCTTGGCCAGGATGTCCACGTCGTCGGTCCCGTCCAGCCCGAGGAAGTGGCGGAATGCGGAGACGTACACGTCGCGGTCCTTCAGCTCGGCACGGAGGTCGCGGCGCGTGCCCTTGTCCACCCACAGCCCGAGCAGGTCCGACAGGCTCGCAGGGGCGATGCCGCGGATCACCTCGCGAGACTGGGCCTCGTACTCCGCGAGCGGGATCTTGCGACCGTCCGCAAGGCACACGTAGCGCTCCTCGCGGCTGATGAAGACCGAGACCCCGTCGCCGACCGGTTTCTCCTCCCGTTCGGACCGCTTCCGCGACCTGGTGGGCGATACCGGACGCTGGGCGTTCGCCGGGTGGCCGTCGAACTCGGCGTCCTCCAGGCGGGCCGCGCCCACGTAGTCGAACAGGGTGAAGTAGCGCTTGTCGATGTCCTCGCACAGCCGTGTGCCGCGCCCCTTCATCTGCTTGTACAGGATCGCGCTCTGGACCGGCCGCGCGAACACGATGCTGCGGACGTCGGGGACGTCGAATCCCGTGGTCAGCAGGTCCACGGTCACCGCAACGCGCGGCTTCGCGCGACCCACGCCGCCGAAGCGACGCTCGAGGTCCGCGGAATTCCGCTCGGACCGCGTGATGCGCGCCGCGTATTCCGGATCGCCCGAGAGGCGCCGCAGCTCCGCCGCCATGAACGCCGCGTGCGTATCGTCCACGCAGAAGACGATCGCCTTCTCGTCGCGCATGGCGTACTTGCCGAGGAGTTGCCACAGGTCCTCGGCGATGACCCGGGTCCGGTCGGGCAGGCGGATGTCCCGCTCGAAGTTGCCGGTGGTGTAGCGGCGTCCGTCCGGGCCGGTGAAGCCGTCCTCGTCCACGTTGGTGACGCGCTCCTCGAGGAGGTACGGCACCAGGTATCCGTCGTCGATCGCCTGCCGCAGCGAGTACGTGAACGCGGGCTCGCCGTCGGCGCTGCCGGTGAAGTAGACGAACGTGTCGCGCCGGAGCTGCTCGGGCGTCGGCGCGCCGCCGCCTGCGTCCAGTTCGCGGGGGGTCGCGGTGAGCCCGAGCTGGTACGCGCCGTCGAAATGCCGCAGCACGCCGAACCAGTCTCCGAACCCGGAGCGGTGGCACTCGTCCACGACCACCAGATCGAAGAAGTCGCGGTCGAAGTGCTCGTACAGCTTCTTCCCCTGGACCTCCTCGTCGAGGTTCTGGTAGTTCGCGAAGAAGACCTTGCCCACCAGGTGCTCGCCGCGCGCCACGACCTCCTTGTCGATCGTGACGCGTTCCCGCGCGTCGAACGCCGAGAACGCGCGGTACGCCTGGTCCTTCAGGCTGTTCCGGTCCGTCAGGAACAGAACGTGGTTGCGACGGAGCACGTCCCCGGCCATCAGCTTCCAGACGAGTTGGAAGACGGTGAAGGTCTTCCCGGTGCCAGTTGCCATCAACAGGAGCACGCGCTTCTCGCCCTGGGCGAAGCGGTACAGGGTCTCGAAGATCGCCGCCTTTTGGTCCGGTCGGACCTTCTTGCGAGACACCTGATCCATGTGCCAGGGGGCCTCGAACACGCGCCGCCAATCCCGCCAAACGATGTTGCGCCCGAGCCGTGTCAGGACCTCGCCCGGCGAGGGGGGTGCCGCCAGTGTCTCGAAGTCGCCGCTGTCGTTGTCCGTGAGGATGTAGTCCCGGCCGTTCGACGCGATCGAGAACCGAAGTCTGAGCCGCCTCGCGTAGCGCGACCCCTGCTGGATGCCGTCGGACGCGGACAGCCCCTCCGCCTTCGCCTCCAGGATGGCGAGCGGCATCCGCCAGAGGCGCAGGACGTAGTCGGCGACGATGCGCTGCGACTCGTCGTACATCGTGTCCCCGGTCAGGTTCACCCGCCCAGGACCGATCTCGACGTTCGCATCCCAACTCCAGCCCGCGGCTTCGAGCGCCGGATCGATCAGGTCGCGACGGGTCTGTCTCTCGTCCCGGCTCATGCCGCCTCCGCCCTCCACCCGTTACAATCTCCGTGCCATCAGCGCGCGAGACCGTGCCGCTTCAGCCAGTTCGTCAGCGTCTGGTAGCTCGCAAGACCCAGCAGTGCCGCCGCCTTGGTCTTGTTCGCGTGGGTTTCGTCCATCGCGCGCTCGAGGTAGTGCCGCTCAACGTCGAGCACGAGCCGGGGCAGGCTGAAACCCCCGCCGAGGGGGCGGCCGAGCACCTCGGAGCGGGCGCGGCCGCACGCGGGCAGGAGCGCGTCGCGCACGTCCTCGGCCGTAATCGCCGCGTCCGCGGACCAGATGGCGGCGCGGCGCAAGGTGTTGAGCAACTCTCGTACGTTCCCCGACCACGAATGCCCCAGAAGAAGATTCCTTGCGCCTACAGAAAGGCGCTTCTCGACGAATCCCGGCTCCGCCCGGCTCTCCGCGTTCACCTGGGCGAGCAGGTGGTCGACCAGCAGGCCGACGTCCCCGGGGCGCTCCCGGAGCGGAGGGACCTTCAGGACCGCGACCGCGACCCTGTAGAACAGGTCCTCCCGGAACCGCCCCTCGGCGACCTCGTCGAGCAGCGTGCGGTTCGTCGCAGCGACGATGCGGGCATCCACGCACACCGGACGCTGCGCTCCGAGCCTCGTGACCTCTCCCTCCTGGAGGACACGGAGCAGTTTCACCTGGGCGGCTGCCGGGAGATCCCCGATCTCGTCCAGGAACAGGGTCCCGCCGCCCGCGGCCTCGAAGCGGCCTTTCCGAGCCGTCGCCGCGCCGGTGAACGCCCCCTTCTCGTGGCCGAACAACTCGGATTCGACCAGGTCGGCGGGAATCGCGCCGCAGTTCACGGCGACGAACGGTCCATCCCGGCGGGGGCTGGCCCGGTGGATCGCGCGGGCGAACAGTTCCTTTCCGGTGCCGGACTCGCCTTCGATGAGCACCGGGACCGAGCGCGGCGCGACCCGTCTCGCCCGATCGACCAGCCGCGCCATGACACGACTTCGGTGGACGATGTCATCGAACTCGGGAGCTTCCGGCGGCCGTTCCGCCGACGCGGCGCGCAGACGCGCGTCGGTGCCGCGCAGCAGATCCGGGATGAACTCCGCGGAAATGTCGAACGGCACAGAAGCCGTCCGGACGCCGTGCTGGCGCGACGACTCGATCAACTCCGCCGGAAATCGCGTCTTCGACAGGATGATCCAGACCGCGGCCATGGCGGGGGTCCCGGGACTCAGGTGGAACGTCAATGCCGCCGCCGGCGCCTGGCGCAACGCGGCCTCACAGGCCCGGACGGCGGCCTCGTAGATCTCGCCGAATCGGGTGGGGCCGGAGAGGGGCGCGTGAAGCACCTCGACCGGAGCCTTCGCCCGATGCTCGAGCCAGGCCAGGAACCGACCCGAGGCCGAAGCCTCGTGGTCGGAAAGCAGGAGGATCCGATCGAACTCGCGTGCGTCAACTGCCTGCGCGACGGGGCCGATCCCGGCATCCTCCGCGCCGGCCGCGGACCGGAGATCCGTGTTCCCGATCCACGCCAGGAGGATCTGCTCCATGCGCGAACGATACAAGGGTCCTTGTGGAGTCACAAGGAGCAATCTGACAGGGGCAATCTGGCGACGTCACCAGGCGAACGTCGAACCGCGCGCCGGCCGGAGCGCCTGGGCAGGCCCGCCCTACAAGAACGGGTCCCCCGGCAGCGCCTCCGGCCATTCCTCGCCGAACACCGCGGAGAGCACCGTGCGCAGGTCGCGCGGCGGCGGCGCCTTCACCTCGACCGGCTCGCCGGTCGCGGGGTGGCGGAAGCGGATGGCCCACGCGTGCAGCGCCTGGCGCTCGATCCGGCGCACGGCCTCGGCCTCGGCCTCGGGCCGGCTGCCCGGCCGGGGGTACGCGCGGCCATAGACGCGGTCGCCCACGATCGGGTGGCCGCCCTCGGCGAAGTGGACGCGGATCTGGTGCGTGCGGCCCGTCTTCGGCCGCGCCAGGACCAGCGCGCACAGGCCGCCGCGAAGCAGGGTGAGGTACTCGGTCACGGCCTCGCGGCCCGACGCGACCCGGCCGGTGAACTGCTTCCGATCCCCGGCGCGGCGGCCGAACGACGACGAGAACGTGCCGCGGTCGGGCAGGTGCGGCCCGAGCACCAGCGCGAGGTAGCCCTTGCGGATCGTGCGGTCCTTGAACTGCCGCGACAGGGCCTCGTGCGCCGCATCGGTCTTCGCGATCAGCATGACGCCGGACGTGTCCCGGTCGAGCCGGTGCACGAGCCCCGGCCGGTCCTCGCCTCCGACGACGGAGAGGCTCCGGCCGCTCGCGAGGAGGAGGTCGACGAGCGTGCCGGACTGGTGGCCCGCGCCGGGGTGCACCACGAGCCCCGGCCGCTTCGCGATCGCGAGCACGTGATCGTCTTCGAAGAGGACATGGAGCTCGCCCGGCAGCGGACCGGGCGGGGGCCGCTCCGGCGCGAGCGGGATGGACACCCGCACGACCGCGCCCGGCGCCACGCGGAACCCCTGGGGCCGCCTCCTCCCGTCCACCAGCACGAGCCCCGCCGTAATCAGCCGCTGCGCCGCAGACCGCGACACCCCCGGCGCCATCGCCGCGACCGTGACGTCGAGCCGCCCCCCCCCGCGCGCCGGGTCGACCTCGAACGTCACGTCCTCGCCGGGGTTGCGCAAAGACGTCACCTTCTCGCCGGGACCGCGGGAAGTTGAAGTTTCGTCCATGGTTGCGGAAGAGGTATGCCGCCGCAGGCGGGGTCAAGCGTTGCGGGTGCCCGCGACACGTCTCGTCCTCCTGGTCCTCCTCGCCGCCCTCTTCGGGTGCGGGGGGACGTCCGCCGACCTGCGGGACTCCGACGGCGACAAGATCACCGACGACGTGGAGAAGCGCCTCGGCCTCGATCCGAACGAGCCGGACACGGACGGCGACGGAACGCCGGACTGGGACGAGGTCGCGGGCCGGTTCGAGGACCCGCCGGACACCGACGGCGACGGGGTGATCGACGCGCTGGAGAGCGGCACCGAGGACCCGGACCGGGACTGCCTGTCGGACGAGGACGACCCGCACAACGACGTGCCGGACGAGGCCCCGGAGCTGCTGGCCCGCGCCGCCTGCGACCGCGACGGCGTGTGCGGAGCGAGCCCTGCCGCGGTGCGCGCCACCTGCGTCCCGACCGCCTCCGGCGCCGCCGTCGTCGAGTGCGACTACTCCGCCGTGCCCGGCTGGGCCGCGACCGAGCAGCGCTGCGATCGCCTCGACGACGACTGCGACGGCAGGACGGACGAGGGGTTCACGCTCTCGGGCATCCCGATCGGGTTCGACTGCGACGGCCGGGGCGCGTGCGGCACGGGCGTCGTCGAGTGCGCGCCCGACGGGACCTCCACCCGCTGCTCCACCGGTCCCGGGGGTTCGTCCGACCGCTCCGGGACCGAGACGTGCAACGGCATCGACGACGACTGCGACGGCGAGACCGACGAAGGCCTGTACTGGCGCGGCATCGGGGTCGGCGACCCCTGCGACGGCGAGGGCGAGTGCGGGGCCGGCACGGTCGTGTGCGGGCCGGACGCGCAGCCCGGCTGCTCGACCGACCCCGGCATGCCCGAGGACGGGTCCGCACCCGAGGAGTGCGACGGGCTCGACAACGACTGCGACGGGCAGGTCGACGAAGACGCGAAGGTCGCGGGCTCCCCGACCGCGCACTGCAAGCCCGCCGGGGTCTGCGCCGTCGCGACCGCGGAGGCGGTCCTGGTCTGTCGCGACGGCCGGCCCGCCTGGGACTGGAAGGGCGTGCCGGGGTACTCCGGCCCGTCCGAGGCGGCGTGCGACGGGCTCGACGACGACTGTGACGGCCCCACGGACGAGGACTCGTTCTACATGGACCCGCTGCTCGGGCCGTCCGGCGTGGGAGACCCCTGCGGAGCGGGCGTGTGCGCCGGGGGGGTCGTGGTCTGCGGCGGAGGCGCGGCCGTGTGCTCGACGGACGTCCACGCCTCGGCCGAGACCTGCAACCAGGTCGACGACGACTGCGACGGCTCGGTGGACGACGGGCTCTTCAAGGCGTACGGGCCGATCGCGCTCGAGGTCGGTACGGGCGGGCCCCGCCCGCGCGCCTGGGCCGCCATCGCCGCGTTCCCGCAGCAGGGGGCCCTGTTCGCCTACGGCGGCGCCTCCCGGACCTCGCCGGACGGCGACCCGATCGAGGCGCTCCCCGGGTTATGGCGATACGACATCCAGGCGCACCGGTTCTTCCGCCTGCCTGTCGGACCCGGCGGCACGAACGGGGCGAACCCAGGTGCGCGCGCGGGCGCATGCCTGCTCGCGGACGGGGCCGGCGGCGGCCTGATCCTGGCCGGCGGCCTCCTCGCCGAGGTCGCCCCGGACGGGCCGGCATGGCGATACGACCTCGCGACCGGCGCCTGGACCGAGCTGCCCGTGTCCGTGCCCCAGACCGGCAGCGTCGGCGCCGCCCTCGTTCCGGCCGACGGCTCGATCCACGCGATCCGCACCGACCTGCCCGGCGGGGCGCGCCGCGTTCGCGCGAACGTCGCGACCGGCGCATCCGACTCGTCCGTCGTCCCCGTCCCGTACGCCCGGGTGGCGGCGTTCGCGCCGCTTCCGGACGGATCCATCGTGATCTCGGGCGGCTACAACGCGACCGGCGTGCCGCTCCCCGACCTGCGGATCGTGGCCCCGGACGGGGCCGTCACCGGCCCGTTCGGCCTGTCGGCGGGCCTGCCGCGCCGCGCGGCACACGCCGTGACGGTCCTCCCGGACGGCTCGATCCTGCTCGTCGGCGGGGTGGCGGACGTCAAGGGCACGCCCGCCGCCGAGGTGATCCGGTTCCGGCCCGCGACCGGGCTCGCGGAGGTCGCCGGGACCTCGCCGTCGGCGCGGCTGCCGGGCCTCGCGAGCGCGGGGGAGGCCGCCTGGCTGTATTCGGGCATCGGGGGGGACGGCGGCGCGATCCCGGGGGTGCTGCGCTTCGATCCGGCCACGTCCGGCTGGACCCAGGACCTGCTCGAGGTCGTGCCGCCGGCGCGCGCCGGCGGCCGCATGCTGGTGGTGCCGTCCCGCCGCGCCGCCTGGCTGGTCGGGGGGTGGACCGACGACCTGGGCGGGCCGGAGCCGGCCACGGACGTCTGGTCGCTCTCGCTGACCACGGGCACGTTCGTCCGGGTCGCTCCTGCCGGGAGCACCCCCCCCTCGGTGGACGGCGCCGCGGCCGTGGACGAGTCGAGCGGGATCGCCTTCCTGCACGGCGGGCTCGACGGGCCGCCGGGGGTCGGCGTGCCGGCGGGGGGGCTCGCGCGGATCCGGCCGGACGGCGCCGGCTTCGACGCGCTCCCGGACGGCCCGGGGCCGCGGAGCGGGCACGTGATGGCGTGGACCGGCGAGCCCGGCCGCTTCCTCCTCCACGGCGGCGAGGTGTCTGGCAAGACGCTCGGCGACGCGTGGCGGCTCGCGACGAACAAGAACGCGGCCACCTGGGAGAAGGTCGCGGCGCCGCCGCACCCGCGGCGGGGGCACGCGGCGGTATGGGACGCGCCCAGGAAGCGCCTCCTCGTGCTCGGCGGTCTTCCGGACGGCAACCTGTCCGTCCTCTACCCCGACAAGCCGGCCTGGGTCGTCGCCGGCATGCATCCCCTGCTCGAGAGCGCCGGGGGGGTCGCGCTGCTCGACCGCGACTCCGGGCACGTGCTCTACCTGCCGCCGGCCGGCCCGCGCGCGCTGGGGGCGGTGATCAAGGGCGACGGGAGCGTCGACCTGAAGGAGATCGACGTCGCCCCGCCGCCGCTGTTCCCCGGCCCGGCCGCCGCGTTCGACCCGTTCGGCCGGCAGGCGGTCCTGTTCGGCGGCACCGACCCCGCCGGAGGCGGCCCGGCCGCGTCGACGTGGACCATCCCGGAGGTATGTCCGTAGCACGCCGCGCCCAGACGGGCGCGACGTCCTGCGGACCCCGTGCCCGAACCCAAGCCCGCACCCGTCCCCGTCCCATGCCCAAGCCCTCAAGGCGCCGCACGCTGCCGCGCCGCCGGCGGGCGCTGACGGAGCGCGTCGCGCAGCCTCCGGCCTCCGCGGCTCGGGGGCCAACCGCGTAACATGGGGGGGGATTGGGAAATCCCGACGCAAGGCACACGTCGGTCGGCCGTGAGACTATGGCGATGTCGCCCTGCCGGCGGAGATCCGACAGCACCCCACGGACCTTGCTCTCGTCGTCGATGGCCGACCACGCCGCGGTGCCTCCCCAACGCCCATCGAGCGCCAGCGCGCCGACCGCGGCGATCTCCCACGTCGCGAGCGCGCGCTCGATCCGCCCGATCCCGGGGATCGCGACGAGTCCCGCGAGCCACGCCGCGAACATCCTGACGGCCCGGCTGTCCAGCGGCGACGGCCGGCCGCGGCGGTGGGGGAACGACAGGTAGTCGATGAACCCGGCTCGGAACAGCCTCCACCTGTACTCGGCGTCGAGCTGCGTCCGCAGGGCATCGGCGTCGCCCCGGCACGCCTTCCGCCGGACGGCGGCGTGGAGCCGCCAGAACCCCGCCTCGCCCAGGTCCCACAGGAACCGGAACGAGCACAACGCCCGCAGGCGCGCGGCCGGCGCGGGGTCCGGGACACGCGGGGCAGAACGCTGTGCCGGGTCGCGCACCGCTGCGGCTCGTGACTGCCGGGTGGAGCATAGCACGGATCCCCCCGCTCGCCGGCCCGGGCGCTCCGCCGAAGCGCCTCGCCGGGAGCCGCCGGGAGCCGCCGGAAACCGCCGGAAACCGCCGGGAACCCGGTTGACATGAGCAGGTCCGGCCGGTACGCTCCTCCCCGGACGATCGCCGCAGCAGAGGACCCATGAGGCGGACGACGCTCATCGCGTGCACAGCAATCGCGGGCGTCCTGTCCGCTTGCAGCGGCGCAGGCGGCGGCGGACCCGACGCAGGCGGACCCGACGCGGGCGGACCCGACGCGGGCGGGTCGGACCCGGGCGGGCCGGAACCGGGCGCACCCGACACTCCACGCGCGATCGACCTCCCCGGCGCCGCCGACCTCCGTGACGCCGCCGATCTTCGGGACGCCGCGGACCTCCCGGCGGATCCGGCGCCCGATCCCGACGCGGTCGGGGGGGACGCCCGGGACACCGGCGCAGCGGATCCCGGCCCGCCGGACGCCGACGGCGCGGACGACGAGTCGTCGTGCGCGCCCGACTGCGCGGGCAAGGTGTGCGGGGACGACGGCTGCGGCGGTACCTGCGGTCCGTGCGCTGCCGGCTTGGCGTGTGCCTTCGGCGCGTGCGTCCCCTCGTGCTGCACGGCGGACGAGTGCCCGTCCGGCCTCCAGGCTCACGACGGCTGCCGGTGCCGGGTCCCCCCGACCGGCGTCGAGCTGTGCCGCGGCGCGGCGGGCCCCCTCATCGACTGCGCGGAGGTCGCGCCCTGGGAGGAGCACTACGGTCAGGACGGGCACTTCCCGTCGAGCGCGCTCGCCGCAACGGACCTCGGCGACGGCACGGTGCGCGACGACCTGACCGGCCTCGTGTGGTCCGCGGCGGTCCGGATCCCGTCCGCTCGGTCCGGGAACCCCTGCGGCGACGCCGGGCTCCCCGGGCTCCCCGGCACAGCCTGGCGCCTGCCGGACGTGACCGAGCTGCTCGCGCTCCTCGACTTCTCCCGGCCGGACTGCCCGATGTGGGGTCCGGCGTTCGGCGACTCGGAGTGCGGCCCGTCGGACGCGACGACGCTGTGGACCACGACCGTGCCGTGGCCCGGCTCCACGCCGTTCGCGGTCGACTTCGGCATCGGCGGCGTGCTGTACATCGGCCTCGAGTACCTGACGGTGGGCGTGCGCTGCGTGCGCGCGGCCCCGCCGCCCGACCGCGCTCCCGACGACGCTCCCGGCCGCGCCCCGGGCCGCGCCCCCGGCCGCTACCTGGACCTCGGCGCCAGCGCGCTGGACCGGGTGACCGGCCTGGAAGGGGAGAAGACCCCCGCCTGCACGGCGTGCGACTGGCCTTCGGCCCTGCGCGCCTGCCTGGACAAGGGCGCGGGCTGGCGGCTGCCGAACGCGAAGGAACTGCGCTCCCTCGTCGCCGACGAGAACCCCTCGTGTCCGAAATGGGACGAGGCGTCGTTCGGGGCGGACTGTCCCGAGTCCTCGTGGTTCTGGACCTCGACGCCGACGCCGTGGCCCTCGCCGGTGCCGGGCGGATACGCGTACGGCGTGGGCTTCGACTCGGGCGTCATGTATGGCCACGTGCTCTCGGCCGCCGACGCGGCGAGGTGCGTGCGCACGGTGCCGTGACCCGCGAGGGAAGGCTCGTGAGCGGAGGCCAGCGAACGGAGGATGACGACCATGAGGCAACCCGGAATGCTCGCAACGCGGCTCGCCGCGTTCGCGTTGATCGTCAGCTCCGGATGCGGCGGGTCCGGTCCGGGCCCGGCCGCTGACGCCCAGGTGGAAATCCCGGGCTCGGACGCCGCCGCCGACACCCCCGAACCGCCCGACGCCCCGCCGGGCGACGAAACGCCGGCCGACCCAACCTGCCAGCCCGACTGCACGGGCAAGGACTGCGGCGACGACGGCTGCGGCGGCGACTGCGGCGCGTGTACGGGCGACACGGTCTGCAAGTCGGGCAGGTGCCGCCCCACGACCTGCGTCGAGCCGGACGAGTGCCCGCCCGGCTACCAACTCCATGACGGCTGCCGCTGCCGCGTCCCCCCGACCGGAGTGTGGCAGTGCCGGAACGACAAGGGCCTCGTGGACTGCTCCACGATCGCGCCTGGCGATGACTACTACGGCCAGGACGGGCACTTCCCCGCGGGCGTGCTCGCGGCTACCGACCTCGGCGACGGCACCGCCCGGGACGACCTGACCGGTCTCGTGTGGGCCAAGGAGGCGTCCGGACCGTTCCCCTGGCAGGACGGCCTCGCCTTCCCAGCCCGCGAACAATGCGAGCAGAACAAGGCCGGACTCCCCGGCGCGGGATGGAAGCTCCCGGGAGTGCTGCCGCTGATGTTCATCGTGGACTACTCCAACACGAAGTCGCCCATGTGGCACCCGGTGTTCGGGCACGAATACCCGTCGCCCTTGTTCTGGACCGCGACCCATCTTCCACGGGCGGACGGCCTCGTCTTCCTTGTCGGATTCGGCGGAGGCGCTGTCGAGG
>VGRB01000118.1 GCA_016875475.1 Deltaproteobacteria bacterium | reverse complement strand
GCCACGAGCGGGTGGGTGCGGTCCAGCGCACCGCCCGCCCCGCAGCACGGGGCATCGGGGCCGTGGCGCCGCAGCTCGATCGCGGGCCGGCCGTTCACGTGCCGCACGACCTCGCGCGGCATCTCGTACTGCCCGAGGTGCCGGCCCAGGAAACACGAGTCGTGCCACGCGGCCGCGAGGCCGAGCGGCTCCCGGGCCGTGCGGACGACCAGCGGCGCGATCAGCTCCAGCGCGAGCGTCACCCGCGGCGCGTTCGTCACGCCGGCAGCCGCGTACAGCGTCCGCATCGCGTACGCGCAGCAGGGGGACGCCGCGACGACCATCCTGTAGCGGCGGAGCACGGCCGTCACCCGGCGCGCGCGGTCCGCGAAGTCCCCGGCGTACCCCCCCGCCCACAAGGGGTATCCGCAGCAGATCGCCGCATCGCGCGAGGCGCCGACGAACTCGATGCCGAGCGCCTTGAACACGCCGAGCACGTCGGTCACGGCCGACCCGCCGTCGTCGAGCAGGGCATGGCACCCGGGGAACAGGACGGCCTGCGCCTCGGGAACGAACATCTCCTCCGGCACCACGGCCGCCTGCGCCGCGACGAGCCGCTCGGTCGGGGTCTCGAAGACGTCCCGGGCGTATGGCGACACGCCCTCGCGGACCAGGCGCGCCCGGAGGTCGAACAGGGCCTGCTCCACGTCCACCCGGTACTTGCAGGCCTCGTTGCACGAGAGGCAGCCCGTGCACTGGTGCAGCGCCCGCGCGAGGTCCGCGTCCGCCTTGACGAGGCCGCGCTCGAGCGCCCACCCGAGCGCCATCTTGGACCGCGGCGTGGCGGAGTTGGACCCGGTGACCGCCGCGACCACGCACCGGTCCATGCAAAGCTCGGGACACCACGTGCAGAGGTCGAACCGCCCCTTGCTCATCCGTTCCCTTTCTCCCCCGTCCCCGCACCCGTATCCGTACCCGTGGGGCTACTCGTTCCCCCCGTTCATCACCCCCTCCGGATCCAGGATCGTCTTCAGCCGATCCGCGGCCGCGTGCAGCGGAGGCGGCACCTCGCGCGCCCGGAGCACGTCCAGGACGTCGCGCGGGTACGCCTGCGGGTCCTCGCGGAGCAGCAGCCTGAACGTGGCCCCGTGCACCCCGAGGTGGGTCACGTGGGCCTCCGGGCAGGTCACGCCGTCCTGCCCGGTCACGCGCCCGAGCAGGTCCACGATGGTCCTCATGGGCAGGAACCGCTCGATGGACGGGAGGCGGCGCGCCGGCAGCGTCATGCGGTCCTCCGCGCGGACCGGCTCCTCGTCGAGCTTCAGCGGCCCGACCACGTCGCGCACCACGGCGAGGTCGGCCGACACCGCCTCGCGGTTGCCCCCGAACTGGAACACCAGCCGCACGCGCCGGCGGCTGCCCTGCTGCGACGGCGCGCGCACCAGGACCAGCGCCCACTCGGGCGCGGCCTCGCGCACCAGCACCGACCGGACCAGCGAGACCGCGAGCACCGCGTCGTCGAGCGCGTACGCGACCGCCTCGCGGACCGCCGGGAGCGGAAAGACCCGCAGGCAGGCCGCGGTGATCACGCCGTAGCGGCCGTGCCCCCCGATCAGGCAGTGCATCAGGTCCGGCCCGGCGGCGCGACGCGGGGACGGCCGCGCCGAGAACAGCGTGCCGTCGGCCAGCACCGCGGACATGCCGATGCAGTTCTCCCGCACCGACCCGTACCTCGGGCTGCTGTCGCCGGGCGGCGCGGTCGCAAGGTACTCGCCCACGGGGAGGTGGCGCTTCAATGCCGGGACGTACCCGATGGTGTAGCCCTTCTCGCGCAGGTAGTTCTCGAGCTGCTGGACCGTCATGCCCGCCTGGACCGTCACGGTGCCGGAGACCGGGTCCATGTCCAGGATCTCGGTCAGGCGCGACAGGTCCATCGCGCTCGTGGTCGAGCCCTTGCCGGAACGACGCGGGCCTGCGCCGCTCTGGCACGAGACGTGGCGCCCGGCGCGCCGCGAGTTTTTCAGGAGGCCCGGGATCTCGTCGGGCATGTCGGGCCGCAGCGGCTCGACCGGACCGGCCGACCCGTGCTGCCAGGACAGGAGCGACTCGTAGTGCTCGGCGTCGCGCAGATCCTCCCGGTCGGTCGAGTCCGGCAGCACTGTCGGGGGGTAGACCTTCTGCGGGTTCATCACCCCCATCGGGTCGATCGCCTCCTTGACCGCGCCGAACAGGCGCAGGCCGCCGCGGTACTCCTCGGGGGTCCAGGCGCGCTTCATCAGGCCGATGCCGTGGTGGTGGCTGACCGTGGAGCCCGCGCCCATCGCGCCCGCCACGGCCATGCGGATCGTCCAGTCGTACAGGCCGACGAGCCGGCGCCGGTCCCCGGTGGACCCGGCGAGCGTGAAATAGACCGCGCACCCCTCGCGATACGCGTGCGAGAAGTGGGCCATGACCGCCACGCGGTTGCGGATCGCGCCGCGAACGTCGTCGTAGATGCGGGGGACGTCGCGCCAGAGCCCCGCGACCTCGATGGTGTCCGCGAACGCGCCCTGGCCGAAGATCTTCGTCAGCTTGAAGGACACCGAGTAGCGGTGCTTGAACCAGTGCTCGCCGGGGCCCGGGCCGAGGTCGCGGCCGGTCGCGCGCAGAGCCAGCTCGCGGGCGCGGTCCAGCTCGTCGCGCGTGCGGACGTCGTCGCCCTCGAACCCCACGATCATCATGCAGCCGAGCGGGAGGCGATCCACGAACCGCTGGATCATGGCGGGGTGTCCGATGAACTGCCGCAGCAGCGGGCCGGTCACGACCGACGACACGCCGCCGGCGTCGCCGAGCACCTGGGCGAGCACGTCCTTGAACGGGCTGCGCTCGACGGCCTCCCCGCCCGCCTTGCCGCCCTTGAACCAGGCGGAGAAGCTGTTCAGGAACGTGTCGAGCGGGTCGTACAGGCGCATCACGGCCGGCCGCAGCCCGGACTGCATGATCGAGCGCATCGCCTCGAGGCCCGCGGTCAGGTCGAGGAAGCGGAAGCCACGGAAGCGGCGTGCGGGCGGGAGGGGGTGGATGCGCACGCGCGCGCGAACGACCACGCCGAGCGTGCCCTCGGCGCCGAGCACGAGCTGGCACCAGTCCGGCGAGCCGGGATGCGGCTGCGTGCCGTCGATCGTGACCTCGGAGCCGTCCGGGAGCACGGCGTCCACGTCCACGAGCATGTCCTCGATCTTGCCGTAGCGCGACGAGAACTGGCCCGCGGACCGCGTCGAGATCCAGCCGCCCAGCGTCGAGCACATGATCGAGGAAGGGAAGTGGCCGAGCGTGTAGCCGCGCTCGTTCAGCGCGTCCTCGAGGTGCTGGCCGTTGATCCCGGCCTCGGCGGTGGCGGTCAGCGAGACGTCGTCCACCGCGAGGAGGCGGTTCATGCGCTTGACGTCGAGCACGAGGCCGCCGCGTACCGGGATGGCGCCCCCGCAGACGCCGGACCCGGCGCCGTACGGCACCAGGGGAACGCCCGCCTCGGAGCAGAGCGCGACCACGCGCGATGCCGCGCCGGCCGTCCGCGGCCAGGCCACCGCGTCGGGGCGGCTCTCGGGCATCTGGCCCGCGAGCCGCTGGACGTTCGTGCGGGGCCACAGGTCCGACGAATAGACCGCGAGGTCCGGGGGCCGCGTCGAAACCGCGTCAATCCCCACCGCGGCCCGGATCGCGTTCAGCGTGGCCTCTTCGATCATCCGCGCCCTGCCCGGCTCGAACCCCGGTGAATCATACGCCGGATGTGGGGGGCTCTCAACGGGATCCGTGACGAAACCCGCGCCGCACACCGGTTTCGTCCACCCCGTGCGCGATCCCCCGCGAGACCGAACGACGGAAGGCTTGACGCAGTGTGTCATTCCAGCCAGAATTCCCGACAGGAGCGCCGCCGGGGGGCCCGGCCGGCCTTGATGGAGGGAGCTGATGGAACGGTACGAGGTCTTGAATCGCGCGCTGATGCCGGCCGACGAGCTGCTGGGGGCGGGGCTCGATGCCCTGAAGAAGCTCGGCTACTACGAGCCGCTGAAGTCGCAGATCTGGGACACCCCCCGCACGGTCCTGCTGCAGAACTTCAAGGCGCAGAACCAGCTCGAGGTCATCGGCGCCGAGAACATCCCCGAGGGCAAGGGGTGCATCATCGCGGCCAACCACGCGTCGTGGCTGGACGTGCAGGTGCTCGGCGTGTCCACGATGCGCCGCCTGTACTTCGTGGCGAAGTCCGACTTCCGCGACTGGCCGTTCCTGCGCCGCCTGATCGAGCTGAACGACGGGATCTACGTGCGCCGCGGCGGCGACCCGCGCGGCCTGGACGAGGTATCGGCCGCGGTCGCGGACGGCAAGGCGGTCGTGATCTTCCCCGAGGGGACGATCCCGGGCGAGGAGGACGTGCCGCGCTGGGACGCCGAACCCGACACCGGCCTGCTGCGCGGCCACACCGGCGTCGCGCGCGTCGCGCTGGCGACCGGGGCGCCGGTTGTTCCGTGCGGCATCTCCGGGACCGGCAAGGCGTTCCCGCCCGAGATGTACCCGCGGCTCCAGATGCTGCCGCCGCTGCCGCGGCCGGTGCCGGTCACCGTGCGGTTCGGCGCGCCGATCGCGTTCAAGCGGCCCGCGCGCGAGGTGTCGCGCGAGGACCTCGCGGCCATGACGAAGCGCGTGATGGTGGCGATCTCCGGGCTGATCGACCACTCCCGCGACTTCCAGCCGATCGCGG
Organism: Deltaproteobacteria bacterium; assembly: GCA_016875475.1. Classification (GTDB taxonomy): domain Bacteria; phylum Myxococcota_A; class UBA9042; order DTJE01; family DTJE01; genus VGRB01. Next base: position 8,416 of record VGRB01000118.1, on the reverse strand, counting down.
CGCCCTCGACGCCGTCCGACGCGCCGAAGGCGCTGCCGAAGATGGCGTACGGCAAGTCGCCGAAGAGGTCCGCGAACGGCGCGCGCGCCCCGCTGGGCGTCCTGGTGCTGCACGGCTTCACGTCGCACGTGCACTGCGTGGACCCGCTGGTCCGGCCGCTCGACGCCGAGAACCTCCCGTACCGCTTCCCGATCCTGCGGGGCCACGGCACGCGGTTCGAGGACATGGTCGGGACGACGTGGAAGGACTGGTACGCGGACGGCGAGGCGGCGCTGCTGGACCTGTCCCGCGAGGTCGACAAGGTCGTGGTGGTCGGCCTGTCCATGGGCGGGCTGGTGGCCCTGGACCTCGCGGCCAAGCACCGCGACAAGGTGGCGGGCGTGGTGACGGTGGCCGCGGCGGTCAGGTTCGCCGACCCGCTGTCCGTGCTGACGCCGATGCTGTCGAAGCTGGTGAAGTTCTGGCCGAGCCCGAACGCGTACAACGACGAGGAGCTGAAGCGGCGCGAGAACCGCAACTACCCGAAGTTCTCGACCGCGGCGTTCCAGTCGCTGCGCGAGTACGCGGCGTACGTGCCGGACGTCCTCTCGTTCGTCAAGGCGCCGATCCTGATCCTGCAGGCGCGGAAGGACACGGTGGTCGCGCCCTCGGCGGCGAAGCTGATCCACGAGAAGGTGTCATCGAAGGAGAAGCAGCTGATGTGGTTCGACAAGTGCAACCACGAGATGCTGCTCGATTGCGAGGCCCCCGCCGTGATCGACGCGGTGATGGGGTTCGTCAGGCGCGTTCGGGGTTGACCCCGAACCGGATCGTACCGGCTTCCATCGAGACGAGCCGGCCGTCGGAGATGCCGGTGCGGCGGGTGCAGCGGCCGAGACAGCGCACGACCACGTGGCGAGGAACGTCCGGAGCGCGAAGTCCCGGGCCCGCAAGCCGGAGGGCGCCGCGTGAGGTCAAGTCGAGGCCGGCCCGGGAGATCCCGCGGGGCCGTTCGGGGGAGGCGCCACCAGGAGCTTGTCGATCCGGTGGCCGTCCATGTCCGCGACCTCGAACGTCCAGCCGTGCCACTCGACCCGCTCGCCGGCCGCGGGCACGTGGCCGAGGAGGTCGAGCACGAATCCGGCGAGCGTCTGGTAGGGGCCCTCCGGCGGCGACGGGAGGCGCAGGCGGCGGCGCACCCCGTCCAGGTCCATGTCGCCGTCCACCAGCCATGAGCCGTCCGGCCTCATCACCGCGTCCGGCAGATCGGACGGCCCTTCCGCTTCGCGCATCGCGCCCGCGACGGCCTCGAGAAGGTCCGCGTCCGTGACCAGCCCGTCGAAGGCGCCGTGCTCGTCCACGACGATCGCGAGGTGCGCCGGGCCCGCCTTCAGGACCTCGAGCGCCTCGAGCGCGGACGCGGATTCGGGCACGAACGCGACCGGCAGCGCGAGCGCCGCGAGGTCCACCGCGGCGCCGTCCAGCATCCGGTCCAGCACGTCGCGCGCACGCACGACGCCGACCACGTCGTCCACCCTCCCGCGGCAGAGGGGCAGGCGGGAGTGCCCGGCCCTCCGCAGCTCCGCGAGCGATTCCGCGATCGGGGCCTCGACGTCCAGCCACTCCACGTCGATGCGCGCGGTCATGACCGTGCGCACGCCGCGGTCCGCCAGGCTCATCACGCGGTCCATCATCCGGCCCTCGTCCGGCGAGAACACCCCGGCGCGCGTGCCCTCCGCGACGAGGCGCCTCACCTCCTCCTCGCTGGCCGCCTCCTCCGGGACACGCGACCGGCCCAGCAGGCGCAGTCCGACGGCGGCGGAGAGGTCGAGCAGCGCCACGAACGGGAGCGCCATGCGCGACAGCGCCTCCATCGGGATGGCGATGGCCGAGGCGGCCCGCGCCGCCCCGCGGAGCGCGAGCTGCTTCGGGATCAGCTCCCCGGCCACGATGGACACGTACGTGATCACGGCGACGACGAGCGCGAACGCGGCCTCCTCCGCGTATGGGACGCCGTTGTCCGACAGCGCGGCGCCGAGCGGGCCCGCGAAGGTCGCGCCGGAGTAGGCGCCGGCGAGGACCCCGACGAGCGTGATGCCGAGCTGCACCGTCGACAGGAACCGCCCCGGCCGCTCCGCGAGCCGCAGCGCCGCGCGGGCCCCGCGACTGCCCGAGTCGGCCGCCTCCTGGAGCACCCCCTTGGGCGCGGCCACCACCGCAAGCTCCGCCAGCGAGAACACCCCGTTGGCCGCGATCAACAGCGCCACCACCACGATCTCCTCGAGCATCCGTTCATCCCTCCGCGTCCGGATCGGGCTCCGTCTCGGCGAGCTTCCGATAGACCGTCCGCCGGTCCGTCCCGGCCGGAAACGACTCGAACGACACGCGCCCGCGGTGCCCGGTGACGATGGCCTGCACCACGGCGAGTCCGAGCCCCGTCCTCCGAGGCGCGCGTCGTGAAGCCCACCTCCGCAATCCGCGTCGTGCGGGCCGTGTCCGGGGGGCCGGGGGCCGCCTACAGCGGCGGCTCGAACGACAGGCGGGTTCCCGGACCGATGCCGCGCGCACGGGCGACATGGGCATTCAACTCGATCACGTACCGGGAAGGCACCGGGACCGATCGCATGTCGAGCGTGAGGGGGCGGGCGTCCTCGACCACGCCGACGACCTTGAAGTCCGCGCCCACGAACACCATGTCCAGCGCGACGTAGGTGTTCTTCATCCAGAACGTCTGGACCTCCTCCTTCGGGAAGACGAACACCATGCCGCGGTCCGGGGCGAGGCTCTTCCGGTACATCAGCCCGCGCTCGCGGGTCGCGGGCGTGTCCACCACCTCGACCGTGAAGGTGGAGCGTGCGCCGGACGGGGTCGTGAAGGTCGCCTTCACCTCGCGCAACGACGGCGCCGACACGGCGTCCTCCTTCGGGCTCCCGGCCGGCGCAGGCGCCGGGCGAGTCCCGGCGTCGCGGCACGCCGGCACGCACGCGACGACCGCGACAACGAGCGTCGGCATCCGCATCGTCATTCCCTCGGAAGGACCTCGTCCAGGTAGGCCGCGTCCTGATCCACGAAGTGCCGCAACGGCGCGCCGGGCAACTGCGCGCGCTCCGCGAACGGACGGAACGCGCCCGCGTCCATGATCGAGCCCGGCGTGTCGCCCGGGTTGTGCCAGTCGCCCGCGAACGCCGCCAGGCCGAACGAATGTCCGACCTCGTGCGTCACCGTGTCGCCGATCAGGCCGCCCAGCACGCGGATCGCCTCCGCCAGCGCGGCCGCGCGCGGGTCGTCCCTGCCGGAGGCCGGCGTGCCGCCCAGGCGCGGCGAGAAGGCCGAGAACACCGCATCGAACTCCGGCGAGGCCATGTCCGCCGCGGCCGGGCCCGCGCCCGCGGCCAGCGTCGCCGAGAACCCTAAGAACGACTCCACGAACACGCCGCCGTAGCCGTAGAAACCGGCCTCCTCGCTCTCCGCGTTGTACCCCCCCAGGAGGTCGTCGAACCGGAGGTTCCCCACGTCCTTGCCGAACGTGTTGTCGAGGCCGAGCAGGCCCGCGTCGTTCGGGTCGCGGCCCATCACCTCGACGGTCGTGTACTCGACGAAGTCGTCCGGCCGCGTGAGGCGGACCTCGACGGACCAGCGCGCGTAGTCGGCCGCGCAGACTGACGCGGCCCGCTCCTCGACCTGCTCCGCCACCGACGACAGCCCGAACGCCTCCAGCCCGAGGCGGAACGTCGGCAGGAACCGCAGGTAGACCACCTGGAGCTGCGGCTCGATCGACAGGATCGAGGTCAGCCCGACGCCGACCAGCACGCGGCCCGCGGCCAGTACGTGCGGCGTGAACGTCCCGTCCAGCGTGGCCCGTTCCGCGCCGAGGCCCACGCCCTTGCCGCCGATCCCCTCGAACACGCGCAGCACGAGCGCGGCCTCGCGGTTGCCGGTGACGCGGTCCGGCACCAGCACGAGCGGGTCCGCGTTCCCGTGCGGAACCGTGCCGGACGCGGTGGTCGCGGCGCCGGTGAACGCGATGAACGTCGCCGTGCCCAGGCCGCCGTCCACGGACAGGAACCCCTTGCCGCGGAAGGTCAACTCCTGCCCGCGACGCGCGACGCTCGGCGAGACGGACTCGATCACCGGCAGGGCCACGTCGATGCGGAACGGCGGGAGCGTGTTGCCGCGCACCTCCCCTCCCCCCGCGGCGTCCGACAGGCGGTTCGCGATCGTCGCGGTCCCCTCGAACGTCCCCGGCCCGAGCGCGATGTCCGGGCTCAGCACGAACGCGGCGCGCCCCCGCTCGCGCGCCGAAAGCGGCACCTGCACGCCATCGACCGCGTCGGCCCCGACCACGCCCTGGCGCGACCACGTCCCTGTCAGCGACACGACCGTGGTGCCCTCGCCCGCGAGCAGGAAACCGTCCCCCGTGACGGTCATCTCCTCGCCGGGCCACGCCTGCTCCGGCGAGACCCCCGCGATGGCCGGCGTCAGCGACGACACGACCCGGACCTCGACCGCGGCCTCCGCCTGTCCCGAGATCCCCCGGTCCCCGTGCCGCTCGACCACGATGCGTCCCGCGATCGGCTCGCCGTCCACCGGCAGCAGCGAGAGCACGCCCTGCGTCACCTGGAAGCCCGCGCGGTCCGGAGCCTCGTACGCCAGGTCCACGCGCAGGCCGACGTCGGCTCCGCCCGCGCTCCCGACCAGCGTCGCGGTCATCCCGCCGAGGTCGGGAGGCACGAAGCCGGTCCCGCGCACGACCACGCGCGTGCCGGGCAGCCACGTGGCGGGCTCGACCGCGGTCACCGACAGCGGCCCGAGGTACCAGTCGCCTCCGCCGGTCGTGTCGGGGGTGCAGGCGGCTGTGAGGACGGCCGCGAGCGCCAGGAGGGTCGCGGCACGTCGCGGAGGGCGCGCCGGGCCACAGCCCCACCCGCCGGCTTCCGGGCCGAAGACGCCGCCCTGATGCACGTTGGACAGGATCGCCGCCGGTGCTCGCGGGCGACGTCTTCTACATGAGTGAATCGGAAGCCGGCTGGAGAACAGGATCTCCCGAAAGGGTGACATCGAAAGGATGGCGTCGGTGCTCGCGGCCGCGCGGTCCCCCAAGCCTTGACCGAAGCCGTGCCCACCACCGTTCATCGCTTCCCGATCGTCTTCTCGATGGTCTGGAGCACGTCCACCTGGTCCACGAGGTCGGACACGTAGTCGATCCGGTCCGTCCGCAGCACCAGGGTCGGCGACCGCTGGTAGTGGGTGAACCAGCGCTCGTACAGGCGCGCGAGACGGTCCAGGTACTCGTCCGGGATCGCCTGCTCCTCGGGCCGCCCCCGGATGGCGATCCGCTTCTTGACCGCGGCCCTGCCGCAGCGCAGGTAGATCAGCAGGTCCGGCGGCCGCAGCACCTCGACGAGCGTCTCGTAGAGCGAGACGTAGCTCCGGTACTCGCGCTCCGGCATCTTGCCCATCTTCCACAGGTTCGTCGCGAAGACCTCCGCGTCCTCGTAGATGGTGCGGTCGATCAGGACCGTGCCGGAGGACGCCTCCATCTCCTTGTGCAGCTTGAACTTCCGGATCAGGAAGAAGAGCTGCGAGTGGAACGCCCAGCGCGGCATGTCCGCGTAGAAGTCCTTCAGGTAGGGGTTCTCGTCGTTCGGCTCGTAGAGCGGCTTGATCTCGAAGTGCTTCGTCAGGAACTCGACCAGGGTGGACTTGCCCGCCCCGATGTTCCCCGCAACCGCGATGCACCGCATCGGACCGATCATCGATGCCCCCTTCAAGTCGCGGCGATTGGAGCCGGGGCGATTCTAGCAGTCCGCGGCCCTTCCGGGTACCATCGCCCGCATGAGCGACGACAACCCGCGGCTCGACGTCCTGCTCGTGGCGACCGACCGGCGCCACCGCCTCTGGCCGCCCATGGCGGTCTCCCTGATCCGCTACCTGGACGCTGACGGGATCGCGACCCCGGTCGCGGAGTCCGTGGCCGACGAGTGGGTCGAGGTCTACCTCGCGCCGCGCCCGACCGCCCACTCGGCGTTCGTGAAGGGCGCGTGGACCGGCGACGGCCCGGCCTTCGTGGAGGCGGTGGTCCGGTTCGGATCGCGGCCGGAGCCGCTCCCGTACGGCGGCGAGGGGACCGCGACCACGTGGATCGAGTTCCGCGGGTCCGTCCTGGGCGAGCCCTCGGCCGAGTTCCGCAAGAAGATCGCGGACCTCTTCCGCCTGCGCACCGAGGTCTTCTCGCGTCCCCACGAGCCGCCCCCGCCCCACCGGGAGGTCCCGGAGGACGAGCTGCCCAAGGAGCCCGAGAAGCGCAAGGGCCCGTCGTCCGGCGCGGTCGGCACCCGCGTCGAGGACCGGTGAGGCTTCCCGAGGACTTGTTGCGGGGCACGACCCGATGACCACGCCCAAGCCCCACCCCGACCTCGCCGGCGACCCGGCCCTGCGCGAGCGCCTCGCCGCGTCGGTCGCGAAGAAGGCGTGGGACCTCTACGAGCTGCTCTCGCAGGCCATGGCGAAACAGGACGTGGACCTGTCCACGATCGACCTCCCCGGCGAGGTCGCCGGCCGGCGCGAGACGCGCGTCGAGCGCCTCCGCCGCTACTTCGACGCGGTCAGCGCGGCGCAGCGCCGATCCCGGACCGACGCGTTCGGGCTGTGCACCGCCTGCGGCGCGCCGATCCCGGTGCCGGTGCTCACGGAAACGCCGTGGCGCGCGCGGTGCTCCGGCTGCCCGGAGCGAGGATGAGCCGCGAGCGGAGCGAAACGGCTCCGTCCGAGCCCGCCCGCGCCGCCGCGGTCGGCGCCCCGCGAGGATGAGCCGCGAGCGGAGCGAGACGGCTCCATCCGAGCCCGCCCGCGCCGCCGCGGTCGGCGCCCCGCGAGGATGAGCCGCGAGCGGAGCGAGACGGCTCCATCCGAGCCCGCCCGCGCCGCCGCGGTCGGCGCGGGCGGCTAATAGAAGAACCCCAGCTCCGCGAACAGCGTGCGGCCCGGCTGGAGGCGCCGCGGGTCGTCCACCTCCTCGCCGAGCGGGTGCGAGTACCGCCAGTCGAGGAGGTTGCGCGCGCCCACCGCGTACCGGAGGTGCGCGGCGGCGACCTCGCCCGACAGCGCGAGGTCCCACACCAGCGCGCGCGGCGTGCGGTCGCCGAAGCGGTCCAGCCGGCCGGTCTCGAACGCCGCCCGCGTTGCGACCCGGAGCGCGCGGCCGGCGATCGGCGCGACGAGCTTCAGCGCCGCGATGTGCTCGGGCGCGTTCTGCGGCTCCGTGCCGTCGATCCCGCCGAACCGGCTCCGCTGGAACGAGTACTGCGCGGACACCAGCCAGCCGCCGCGGAACTCGCGCCGGACCTCGGCCTCGGCCCCGGCCGTCCACAGCGCGTCGGTCGCGTTCACCAGCCGGATCGCCACCCCCGGCCCCCCGCCCACGGCCTCGATCAGGCCCGCGACGCGACTCATGAACCCCGCCGCCAGCACGGTGAACCCCTCGGGCAGGCGGTGCGAGTACTCGACCTCGCCCGTCCAGATCGACTCGGGGTCGAGGTCCGGGCTGCGGGCCTGCGTGACGCCGCCGTCCGAGTAGGTCAGCTCGTAGACGGACGGCGCGCGGAAGGCGCGGCCCGCCATCAGCTTCAGCGTCCCCTCCGGCACGGGGTGGAAGCGCAGCGCGGCCCGCGGGTTGACCGAGTACATGAACCGGTCGTTGCTCGTCCCGTCCGACCGGACCAGCCCGTCCACCCACCGTCCGTCGAACCGCACGCCCGCGGTCGCGAGCACCCACGCCGCCGGGCCCCAGTCCGCGGACGCGTAAGCGAATACCTGCTGGCCCGTGTGGTCCTCGTCGAGGTACGTCGGGCGGCCCGACTGGTCCCTGCCCTCCGAGTGGTCGAGGAACCGGTTCTCGTACCCCCCGCCGCCCGTGAAGCGCAGCCCCCAGGGCGCCTTGACGTTCGTCCGCGCCTCGACCCCGATCCAGTGCCCGATGTGCGACTCGTGGACCATCCCGCGCGTGGCGTCCCGGTACGCGAACGCGCCCTCGTAGCCGTAGTGGTCGTACCAGGTCCGCGCCATCAGCCGGACGTTTCGCCCGAACGCCGGCTCCCACCGCACCTCCGCGAACGCGCGCGTCCCCTGCATCCGCGTGCGCGGAGCCCCGAACACCGTGCGGTACGCGCCGGTCGCCACCTGCTTGTCGCGGCTGTGGTAGTACCACTGGAACGTCAGGTCCCGCCACCATGCCTTGCCGAGCGTGGTCCGCGCCGCGAACCCGCCGACCCCGCGCGCCACGCCGTCCGGCGCCTCCGCCGACCCCAGGCGCGCCGGCGAGAAGAAGTCGCCCGGCTGGCCGTGGATCCCCCCCCCGGAGATCCAGAACCCGGCGTCCTCCCCGAAGGGATACGTGACCTCGGCCGCGGCCCTCCCGGTCCCGGTGTCAACCGCCCCC
>VGRB01000117.1 GCA_016875475.1 Deltaproteobacteria bacterium | reverse complement strand
CGGGTCCGGGGTCGAGGTCGGGCACCGGGTCGGGCGTCGGGTCGGGCACCGGATCGGGCACGGGATCGGGTCCGGGATCGGGTACCGGCTCCGGAACGGGCTCGGGCTCGGGTTCGGGCTCGGGTTCGGGGAGGGACTCCGCAGTGTCCGGGAACTCATCGGGCGGGGCCGAGGGGCCACAGCCCCCGCACAGTTCGCACTCGGTCACGCACTGCTGGTCCCAGACGCCCCACACGCAGCAGTAGTCGTCCATCCCGCAAACGCACTCCTCGCACTTCGCTCCCGGCCACCCGGGCACGTCGTGAGGCTCGCAGCCCGCGCCGCCCTTGCACTGCCCGTCCCCGCACTCCTGGTCCGGGAGGCAGGCGCCGCACGACCCGCCGCACCCGTCGTCGCCGCACTCGCGGCCCGCGCAGTCCGGCGCGCACGCGGGAGTGGAGAGGATCCAGTTCGCGCCGCCGTTGTCCGCCTTGGTCGCGTTCCCCGCCTCGTCGGTCGCGGCAACGAACAAGGTATACGTGGACGACGGCGCGAGGCCGGCCAGCGCCACCCGGTGCGACGTGCCCCAGGGGCCGGACACCGTCCCCCACCCGACCAGCGTCACGGCGACCGAGGCGGGCTCGTCCGTCCCGAAGGTCACGCGGGCGGAGACCGGTGTGACGTCGGATACTTCCACGTCCGACACCGCCGGCCCGACGCAATCCACCCGGACCGCGTCCGTCACGGTCGCGGGCGCGCCGTCGCAGTCCGCGTCCGCGTAGCCGACCGTGACCTCGCCGCCGTGCGCGGCCCCGAGCGCCGCGACCCCGACCGCGCCGGCGAACGTGCGGGTGGACGGGCCGGTCTCCGCGAGCGCGACCGCGACCGGGGCCCCGCCCGGGATCGAGGCCGTCGCGACCGCCGCGTCGGGCGCGCCGGGGTCGAGGTCGAGGTCCGCGTCCCATACGGTCACGCCGATCGTCCCGGAGCAGCCGACGACCGGGACCGAGGCCGCGACAACGCCGCACCCGGTCAGCGAGACGGGGATCGTCGCGGACGCGGGGAGCGCGTCGAACGCGGTCGCGGCGACCGACATCTCCCCGGGCGTCGCGGTCTCGATCGCGAAGACCGCCCGGCCGTCGTCGCCGGTGCGGGCCGACGCCTCGACCTCGCCCGGCTTGCGGAGCGCGACCAGCGCGCCCGCGACCGGGATCCCTCCGATCGTGGCCCGCACCGCGACCTCGGCCGGACCGACCGGGACCGCGGCCGGCACGTCGAGGTCCAGGACCGCCGGCGGCCTCGTTCGGAGCAGCAGGAGCCCGTCCCCGAACAGCACGTACTGCTGGAACACGAGCGCGGTCTCCGCGGTCGCCCCCATCACCTCCACGAGGTGCGCGCGGCCGTGCGCGAGCGCCGCCCCGAGCCGGTGCTGCCCGTGCACGAGCAGCCCCTCGAACACGCCGATCGCCATCTCGGCGGGCGGGTCCCATGTGGTGTCGCTCGAGGACGAGTACATCGCGACCGCGCCCGTCGGCGCCTCCGCGGTCCCTGCCTTGACGAACGCCTCGGCGAGGCAGTCGGCCGCGCCGTCGAACCGTCCGTTCAGGCAGGACACGTCCATGACGAACGGGAGCCGCCCCGCGTTCGCGAGGGCGCCGACGTGCCCGACCTCGAACGGCGGCACGGTCGTGTCCCACGCGGTGCCGCTCCCGTGGCCGAGGTACGCGAGCACGCCCCGCCCGTCGTCGATCGCGGCTGCCACGGCCGCGGCGGTGTCCGTGCCCGCGCTGTGGTACAGCCGGTCCACCGTCGCGTACCCGTAACCCTCCAGCGTCTCGGCGATCCGGTCGCACCGGACGTCGTCGTTCGACTCGCCCTCGCCCTCGGACGACGACACGAGCGCGGCCCGGGCCAGCCACTCGCCCCCGTCCGCGAAGCCCTGGGCCGCCTCGAGCGCGATCGTCTTCGCCGCCTGCAGCTCCGCCTCGGCCGGCGTGTGCGCCGAGATCCGCGACACGAGGACGTCGGAGTACAGGTCGTCCCCGTCGAGCGTCGAATACAGCCAGTCGGACGCGCAGGAGTCGTCGCCGAAGAAGAAGGGCACGGCGGCCGCGTCGCCGACCAGCAGCACGTGGGACGGACGATCGGGCCCGAGGTAGCGCTCGTTGATGAATGCCTTCACCTCGGCCGCGGTGTCGCCGATCGCGGACACCGGCACGACGTCGGTCGCGATCCCCGAGGCGCGGCGCCACTCCACGAGCCCCTGCACGCCCGCGACGAGGTCGTCCGCCGCCACCACCAGCAGCCGCTCCGGCGCGTGCGGGAGCGTCGCGGCGAGCGCGGCGCCGTTCGCCAGCGACGACGCGAGGACCCCGCGCAGCGACGACGCGACCGGCCGGACCGGGCCCGCGGGCGTGCCGAGCCGGAGCCGGACCACGACCCGGCGCGCGACGAGCGCCGAACCCGTGACCGGGTCGAAGCGCACCGGCCGGACCACGAGGCGCGCCACGTGCCGGCCGGCCATCACCCCCCGCGAGTCCAGGTACGCCCACCGGTCGGGCGCGAGGCCCGGCCGGCCGTATGCCGCGGGGTCGCACGATCGTCGCGAAGAGCCCCCGGAGCAGCGCGTCGGCCGCACCGGCGCGGGCGCGATCGCGACCCCGCGGCGCGTCTCGGCATCGACCGATACGACCTCCACGTCCGCGTCCGGGCCGAGCAGCCCGACGAGCCGCGCCACGTACGGCAGTTCCGGCGCGCCCGGCACGCGGTCCGCGGACCCGCCCGGGATGGTCCACCCGACCATGGCCCGGCCGTCCACGACGACCGGCGTCGTGACGGGTTCGGGCACGTCCACGCGGACGGTCAGCGACGAGCCGTCGCCGACCGCGGCGACCGAGAAGAGCAGGGCGGGGATGAGTCCGCTCATCATCCGCGTTTCTACCACACAAGCGCCCTGCGGCGGCGCGGCTGTGAGACGGGTCGGGGGCGCGCCTCAGGGGCACCCGGCCGCGTCGCGCCAGGCCAGCGCCTTCACGAGCGGCAGGATCGACCGCGAGTACGTGACCCTCGTCCCCTCGAAGTCGTCGAACATGTACGTCAGCCGGTCGTGCACGTGGGGCTTCGCGGCGTAGTCGATCTCCGGCACCGGCCCCAACTCCTCGACCGCCAGGAAGTCCTCGAGCGTCGCCGGGCCGCCGGTCAGCGCGAACAGCGGCCGGCCGACCCATCGGAACACCTTTCGGAAGTCCCCGAACAGGCGCACCTGCGACGGGTACGCCCGGATCATCTCGAGCTTCGTCGCCAGCTCGTCCGGGGTCAGGAGGATCCGGATCCGCTCGCCGCGGTAGAGGGGGTTGAACCGCATGGCGACGAGGATCGTGTACTCGTACGCGGGCACGTGGAAGAACTCGACGGCCCGGCCGGTCTGGCGCTCCAGCTCACACACAGCGAGACGCGTGAAGAAGTGCGTCAGGTCGTGCTCCGGCTGGCCGCCCTGCCACGCCATCGTGAATACCGCGTCCGGCCGGGCCTCGCGAACGGCGGCCACCACCTGGTCCCGGATCGCGCGGAAGTGGGGCAGGACGTCCTCGACGCGGCTCTTGCCCGCGTAGAGCGCCGCCATGCGCCGGTATATCTCGACCTCGGACGCGTCCAGGCAGCGGGTCGCGGACTCCGGCACGCCCGCGATCGCGGCGGACCGGACGCCCTCGGCCTTGCGGACCTCCGCGTACTCCGCCGGCTTCAGCGTGCCCTCGTAGTAGAGCCCGTCCGAGTTCGTGACCCACACGATCCTCACGCGCGGCGCCACCCGCTGGAGCAGGCCGCCGAGCAGCACCTCGTCGTCGTGGTGGGCCATCACGAGCAGGGGCCGTTCCCACGCGGCCGCCCGCACCATCAGCGCCTCGCCGGCCTTGAACGGGTCCATGCCGTCCTCCCCGGGCCTCGCCCCGCCGCCACGCTACGGGACGGAGCATTCCGCGCTGTCGCCCGGCCCGCACGGTAGGCGGTCCCGAACGACACCCGTCGAGATACGTACCCCACGCCCCGGACCCAGCCAGGCCCCAGGGGCATCGATCGGAGGGGGGCGCGGCTCGCCCCCCTGCCCGCCGCCCCGCGTTGCGGGGCGCGGGCCACCTCCCTTGCGCGGCCGCCTTGCGGCCGCCGAGCGCGCCGCGCCACAGCGCGGATCGCTCGGGACGATAGCACGCTTGCGCCCGCGTCGGCTCCTGGGGGATCATGACCCCTGATCGTCGGCCCGGGTGGCCACGACGGAGCGTTCGTTTGCGGCACGGCACGGCAGTCCAGGCGGCGGCGCTCGGCGCGGCGGCGTTCGCGGTCGCGTTCGCCCTGGCCGCGCAGTCGGACCGCATGGGCCTGACCTTCGAGTTCCCCGGGGACGCGGATGTCGCCCGCGAGATCGCGCGCGGCAACGGCATCCGCGGGCACGTCCTCTACCCGTCGGTGCTCGCGTGGGGGGACGCGGCCGGGGTCGAAATCGGCCCCGGCGGCACCTACCCCGTCATGAACCGGCACCCGGGGTTCGCGGCGGCGCTCGCGCCGTTCGTCGGCCTGCTCGGGGGCGGCGACCTCGCGGTCCACGCGGGACTCGCGGCGTTCTTCGGCCTGTGGGTTGCGATCTCGCACGCCGTCCTGGCCGGGATCATCGGCCGACGCCTCGCGCTCCTCGCGGCCCTGCTGCTGCTCGCCAACCCGGCCTTCCTCCGGTTCCTCGTGCCCGGCGGCTACGCGGACGTCCTGTTCGCGGCGCTGGTGCTGCCGTTCCTGGCCTGGGGCGCCCGGATGATCGCGGACGGCGACGCGCGGCCTGGGCGCTGGGCCCTGCTCGGCCTGCTCGGGGCCGCGGCCTGGAGCGTCCGCTTCAACTTCGGCCTCTTCCCGGTCGTGATCGGCGCGGCCGTACTCCTCGTCCGGCGCGACCGCGCCGGGGTCGTGGCGGTCGCGGCGCTCGCGGCGGGCTACGTCGCGGGCACCCTGCCGCTGAAGGCGTGGCACGCGTGGACCTTCGCGACCACCGAGAGCCCCCCCACGCTCTGGAACCTGCTCGACGGGTTCCCGGGCTACGCCGCGCCCTGGAAGCAGTACCGCATGCACGGCATCGCGGACCTCCTCGACACCGGCCTGTGGCGCCCGTGGCTGACCGACAAGGTCCCGTACTTCCTCTACCTGACGGCGAAGTCCCTCCCCGGGGCGTTCCTGTACGTGGCCCTGTTCCCGTTCCTCCTCGCGGCCCTGGTGATGCCCGACGCGGACCCGCGCCGCCGGCGCTTCCTCGGGGTCTCGGCCGCGGCCGCCGCGGCCATGGCCGTCGTGATGGCGGGGCTGCGCTTCGAGGAGTGGCCGGCGCCCGGGGGCCGGTCGATCGGGCTCCGCTACCTCGCGTGGTTCGCGCCGGTCCTGGCCGGGTTCGGCCTGCACGGGCTCTCGACGCTGCTCTCCGGCCGCCCCCCGCTCGCCCGGCGCGCCGCGTGGGCCGCGGTGATCGGCGTCCAGGCGATCTGGCTCGCCGCGCACTGGGGCCCGCTCGACGAGGTCTACAAGACGCGCGGCCGCTTCGAGGACCTCCCCGCCGCGCGAGCACTGGCCGAGGCGGACGCGGGAGGGAGGACCGCCCGCGACCGGCCGATCGCGACGAACGTCCCGGCCCAGGTGGGCTGGTACCTCGACCGCCCGGCCGTGCTGCTGCCCGCGACGCCGCCGGAGATGGCGTTCATCCGGGAGCGCCACGCGGTCGCCGGCTACCTGTTCACCGACCTGGACATCGGCGAGCCCCTGTCCTACGGGGCGTGGCGGGACGTGCTCGGGCGCCCGGAGGCCCTGGCCCCGTTCCTCGAAGCGCAGGGCCTCGAGGTCGCCTGGCGCGACGCCGACTCGGTGCTGCTGCTGCCTCGTCAGCCCCGGACCGCGGGCAGTCCGGGCACGTGAATCACCTGCACGAGGTTCCCGTCCGGGTCCTCGAGGTACGCGGAGTAGCTGTCGTCCCGGTGGCGACGAGGGGCCTTCGCGACGCGGTCGCCCGCGGCGGCGGCTGCCATGGCGATCCGATCGACGGACTCGTCCGAGTCCACCAGGAACCCGATGTGATCGAGCGCGCCCGCGCCGGGTGCTCCCGGATCCCCCCGGTGGAGCGCGAGCACGTCCGTGCCCGTCGTCAGGTAGAGGTTCTCCGGGTCCGGCTCCCAGGTCGCGCGCATCCCGAACGTGCGCTCGTAGAACGCCCTGGAGCGGGCGACGTCCGCCACGCGCAGGGCCACGTGCCTGAGTCCGAGGATGCCGGGAGCGGTTGCGGTGTCCGGGCCTTCCATGGCCGGGATCATGTGCACGAACCGCGAGTTGTCACCCCGCGGTATGATCCGGCCTCGTCTCGCGGAGGCCGCGCGCCCGTGACCCGGATCGCCCTCCTCCCGGCCCTGGCCGCGCTCGCGTGCGCCGCCGCGCCCGACCCCGCGGGCGCGGTCCTTGGCTTCGGCCCGGGCCACGACCTCGGCCGCGGATGGACGGTCCGCTCGACCTCGCCCGGCGCCGCCGAGACGGAGGTCCGGATCGCGGGCGATTCCGGCGGCACGGTTCGGGCGCTGATCGCGCCCTCCAGGCCCGGCCGCCGGACGTTCGACCGGACCGCGAGCCTGGACGTCTGGTACGAGGTCGCGCCGGGCGACCCGCCGGCCGACGGGCTCGTGGCCGCGATGTCCGCGCTCTCCGACGCGATCCGCGCCGCGGACGACGGGACCATGGCGGCAAGGCTCGCGGCCGCGGCCGGGACGCTGGTCGATCCCCTGGTGATGCCGCTCGTGGCACCGCTCGGGAAGGGGGACGAGGTCGCGCCCGGCTGGATCCTTCACGGCGCCGCCGTGGCGGGCAGCCCCCCGGTCCCGGCCGTCCGGCTCCGCCCGTCCGCATCCGATCCGGCCGCCTCCGGCCCGACCGCGGACCTGCTCCTGCTCCCCGTACACGGGCCGCGTCCGACCGGGGGCTGCCTTGCAACATCCCGGAACTACTGCCTGCTCCCGGCGGGTGAAGGCGCGGCGCTCCCCGGGGCGACCGACGCGCTCGCGACCGCGGCGAGGCACGTCGTGGCCGGGGATCCGGAGGCGCACCGCGAGCCGGGCAGCCTCCGGGCCGCGTTCCGCGCCGGGCTGGCCGCGCTCTTCGTCGTGCTCGTAGGCCTCACGATCGCGGTCCTCGCCGGCTTCGCGCGCGCGACCCCTCCCCCGTGGTGGGGCGCGGCCGGTCTCGCCGCGCTGACCGCGCTCGGGGCCGCTCTCCGGTGGACCCTGTCGCCGTGGGCCTTCACGCACGAGTTCTTCCACGTGGCGGACGCGATCGACGGCCTCCTCCACAACGACGTGCTCGGGCCCTACGGCGAGACCGTGCCTGCGCTCGTCCGCGCGGCCCGCGCCCTGTCCGGCGGCGACGAGGGGGTCATCTTCGCGACGACCGCGCTGCTCGCCGCGCTCACCGTGCCCGCGGTCGCCCTCCTCGACCTCGCGGTCGCCCGGCGCTGGGACCGCGCGCTGCTCGCGGGCGCGTTCGTCTGCCTGCTGCCCCTGCACCTGCGCTTCTCCGCGTCCGAGTCCTACCACGTCCCGGCCGTCCTGTTCGGGCCTTGGGCCGCGGCGCTGCTGGTCGCGTGGCTCGATTCGCGCCGTCCCGCCGCCCTGCTCGGGGCGACCGTCGCGCTCGCGCTCGCGGTGCAGTGCCGGCCCGAGGCGTTCCTGCTCGCCCCGATCCTGCTGCTGCTCGTCGCCGCGACGAGGCCCCGGCGCGACCTCGCCGCGCTCGTCTCCCCGCCCGCGCTCGGGGCGGCCGCGCTGCTCGGCGCCCTGCTGTCGGTCCGGATCGCCTCGTTCGGCGAGTCCGCCGGGAGCCGCGCGATCGGCGACCTCGGCGGCCTGCGCCTCGCTGACTTCGCGCTCCTCGACCCTGCGGTGACGCCGTGGACGACGCTGGCCGTGGTCGCGGCAGGCACAGGCTGGGGGGCGTGGCGCGCGCGAGGGTCCACGGCATGGGCCGCCGTCTCCGCCGCCGCGCTGACCCTGCTCTCGCTCCACTTCTTCCGGAACGAGGTCTATGTGCAGCGGTCCCAGGCCCTGGCCGTCCCGTTCGCGGCGATGCTCGCCGCCGGTGCGGCCCCGCTCGCGACCGACCTGCTCCGGGGACGTGCCGCGCGGACCGCGGCCTTGGCCGCCGTCGCCGCCCTCCTCGCGGCGGGGACGGTCACGCACGCAGGCTACGTCGAGGCCGTGGCGATCGCCCACCGCGAGTTCGAGGTCGTGCGGGACGCGGCACCGTCGCTGCCCGACGGCCCGGGCCGGCCGCTCGTCGCCGCGACCTCCGGCCTGGCCCGCCTCCCGCTCGAGGTCGTCCGAAGGCACGGCCGGCTGTTCGACCCCGTGGACCTCGCGATCGCCGCGGCCGAGGGCACGATTCCCGCGCTCCCGGCCGGTGCAGTCTATTGGCGGGGGATGGCCTGCTACCTGTCCGACCAGGCCGCGGTGCCGGGGCCCTCCGTGCCGGCCGCCTGCGCGCGGCTCGAGGCCACGTATAATCTCCGTCCGATCTCGGTCGCGGCGCTGCCGGGCCCGGTGGAGCCCGGGCTGCGCGTCGAGGGCGACCCGGCCGGCCCGTTCGAGGTCGGGTTCTTCGAGATCGTCGGCAGGTCGGGAGGGGGCCCGGCGGCAGGAGGCTCGGAGTGAACCGCGACGCGCTCGCCCGCATCTGCGCCGAGCTGGGTGCCCGCGTCCCGGCCTGGGTCCAGGGCACGGGGGGGAACGTCTCCGTCAAGCTGCCCGGACCGCGCGGGGGCACGCTCGCGGTCAAGGAGTCCGGGGTGCGCCTCGACTCGGTCGGGCCGGACCGGGGTCTGATCGACGTGCCGCTCGCGCCGCTGCGGGAGGCCCTGGCCCGGATCTCCGGCGACGGACCGGACGCGCTCGCCGCATACGAGGAAGCGGTCGCCGGGGCGGCCCGGGGCCGGTCGCGCCCCTCCATGGAGGCGGGGTTCCACGCCCTGCTGCCGCGCCCCCTGGTCGTCCACCTGCACTCGCTCGCCGCGATCGCGATGGCCGAAGAGCACGCCCGCGACCCCGCGGGCGTCGCCGCGTTCCTGGACAGGCACACCGCTTGGCGGGTCGCGTTCGTGCCGCCCGTCGTCCCGGGATGGCCGCTCGCCCGCGCGCTCGCCGCGTTCGCCGACGCGGACGCCGTGGTCCTGGGCGGGCACGGCGTGGTGATCCAGTCGGACGACGCCGGCCGCGTCACCGCCTGGGCGGACGTGGAGCGGGACTTCTGCGCGGCGTTCGGACTGCCGACGCTCCACGCGCTGCTGGACCCGGCCGCGACGCCCGCCACGGCCGCGTCGATGCTCGCGGCCCCCCGCCCCTTCCGGGCGCTGTTCCCCGACGCCGCGGTGTTCGGCCGGCGCGTGCGACGGGTGGTCGTCCGAGCTCCGGACCCGGGCGCGCAGGGATTCGTGCTCGCTCCGGGCGCGTTCGAGGCGGACCGGGACGCGGCCGAGACATGGCTCGCGATCGCCGCGCTGCTCGCGGACCGGCCTGCGCTCCCCGCGCTGCCCGAGGAGGTCTGCGCGACCGCGTGCGGCCTGCCCGCCGAGGCGTACCGGAGACGGGTCGGCGCGGAGCGCACCGCGGGGGGGACCGCATGACGGATCGAACGACGGGCCGCCCGGCGGCACCCGGCACTCCGCGGCTGCTCGTCCCGATGTCGGGCCGCGGCAGGCGGTTCCGCGATGCGGGATACGGGGTGCCGAAGCCCCTGGTCCCGGTCGCGGGCGTGCCGATGATCGAGCGCGTGCTCGATGCGTTCCCCGCGGACTGGCCCGCCACGTTCGTGCTGTCGCAGGCGGACAAGGACTCCGGCCTCCCGGGCCTGCTCGCGCGCCTCCGGCCCGGCGCACGGGTCCGCTTCGTCCCCCCCCATGACGAGGGGCCGGGGCCCGCCGTGGCCGAGGGGCTGCGCTCGATCCCCGACGACGCGCCCGTGTTCGTGTCCTACTGCGACTACGGCGTGGGCTGGGACCCCGCGGCGTTCGTCCGCTTCGTGGCCGACACCCGCTGCGACGCGTGCGTCCTCTCGTACCGCGGGTTCCACGCGCACTACCTCCGCGGCGACATGTACGCGTACTCGCGCATGGACCGGGGCCGCGTCGTCGAGGTCCGCGAGAAGGGCTGCTTCACCGACGACCGCGAGCGGGAGTTCGCCTCGACCGGCGGCTACTTCTTCCGGACCGCGGCGCTGCTTCGCGAGGCGCTCGCCCACCAGGTCGCGCTCGACCTCCGCCACGGCGGCGAGCTGTTCACGAGCCTGACCGTCGAGGCGCTGCTGCGGCTGCGGCCGGACGCGGACGTGCGCGTGTTCGAGGTCGCCTCGTTCTCGCAGTGGGGCACGCCGCGCGACCTCCTCGACTGGGAGTTCTGGGACCGGACGTGGCGGGCCGCGGCGGCGCTCGCAGGACGTGCCAGGGGGGCCGGGCCGCGGGTCGCGCAGGTCCTGATGCCCATGGCCGGCCGGGGGGGCAGGTTCGCCGCGGTCACGACGGACCCGAAGCCCCTGATCCCGATCGCGGGCCGGCCGATGTTCGGGTGCGCCCTCGACGCGCTGCCCGAGGCCGAGCGGCTGGTGCTGGTGGCGCTGCCGGACGCCGCCGATCGCGCCCGCGCGGTGCCCGGGCTGCCGGCCGACACGCGGGTGGTGACCCTGCCCGCCCCGCTCGACGGGCCTGCCCTGTCCGTGCGCGCGGCCCTGTCGGAGCTGGACCCCGACCGCGAGGTCGTCGTCGCTGCGTGCGATCACGCGGCGCTGCTCGACGGCGCGGCGTGGGACGCGTTCCGCGCGGACGAAGGCTGCGACGCCGCGGTCTTCACGATCTCCGGGCTCCCGGCCGCGACCCGCGCGCCGCGCGCGTGGGCCTACGTCGTGCCCGAGCCGGGCGACGGCCCGTTCCCGCGCATCTCGTCCGTGTCGGTCAAGGTGCCGGTGTCGCCGGACCCGAGGCGGGACGCGGTCCTGACCGGGTCGTTCTGGTTCAGGCGCGCGGGCCTGCTCGCGGCGGGGATCGACGAGCTGATCCGGCGCGACGCGCGGGTCGGGGGGGAGTTGTACGTCGACTCGGTGGTCTCGTGCCTCCCCGCGCTCGGCGCGGTCGCGCGGATGGTCCCGCTGGACGGCCACGTGGGCTGGGGGGATCCGGAGGCGCTCGCCGAGGCGCTCTACTGGCAGGAGTCGTTCGGCGGCTCGCGGATCGAGCCGCGCCGCAGGCTCCCGGGGGTGGGATCGTGAGGAACGCGCGCACGCCGCCCCCGACCGGAGGGGGGCCCGTCGTCCCCGAGCTGGAGCTGGTCGTCCCTGCCTACAACGAGGCCGCCTCGATCCCGGCGCTGGCCGGGCGGGCGGCCGAGGCGTGGTCCTCCGCCGGGATCGCGCCGGGACGGTTCGCGCTCGTGATCGTGGACAACGGGAGCACCGACGGCACGGACGCGGCGCTCGACGCCGTGCTGTCCGGGCCGGCCGCCGCGTGGGTCCGGGCCGTCCGCGTGCACCCGAACCGCGGGTACGGCGGCGGACTGTGGGCCGGGCTCGCCACCACCACGGCGCCCCTGGTGGGGTGGTCGCACGCCGACCTCCAGTGCGACCCCGCCGACGCGGCGCGCGCGGTCGAGGTGTTGCGGACCTTCCCCCTGCGCACGCTCGTCAAGGGCCGTCGCCGCGGCCGGGCGCTGCGCGACGTCGCGGTCAGCCGCGGGCTCGACCTGCTCGCGCGCGGGCTGCTCGACCTCCGAGCGTGGGACGTGAACGCCCAGCCCAAGGTGTTCCCGCGCGACCTGCTGGCCCACCTCGCCGCGCCGCCGTCCGACTTTGCCTTCGACCTCTACGTGCTGCACCGTGCCGCGGCGGCCGGATACGTCGTACGCGAGATCGAAGTGTCCTTCCCGCCGCGCGCGCACGGCGTGTCGCGCTGGGCGGCGACGCTCGCGGGCCGCAGGCGCACGATCGCCGCCATGGCGCGCTACGTGGTCCGGCTGTCATTGTCCGAGGGACGCCTGCGCGCGCTGGCCCCCCTCGCCGGGAGCGCCCGATGATCCGGACACCGACCGCCATCCCGCACCGCGTCACCCCCGTGTTCATCCGGCATCGCGTGAACCGCATCGCGGACGTCGCGGCGTTGCGGCCGGGCTGGGGAGCGGAGGTGGACCTCCGGTCCGACCCGTGCCTGCCGGGTTCCCTGCTCCTGTCCCACGACCCGTGGACCCGGGGCGACGACTTCGAGGCCTGGCTGGCCGCGTTCGCCACCGGCCCGGCGCGCGGCACGCTCGTGCTGAACACGAAGGAGGACGGGCTGGAGTCGCGCGTACTCTCCCTCCTGGCCGCGAGCGGCGTCTCGGACTTCTTCTTCCTGGACACCGCGCTCCCGACCCTGGTCCGTTTCCTGGACTCCGCGCCCCCGACCCCGGTCCGCTTACCGGACTCCGCGCGCCCGACCCCGATCCGCCGGCCGATCGCGGAGGGGGAGACCCGGTTCGCGGTCCGGGTGTCCGCCCACGAGCCGCCTTCCGCGTCCGCGACCTTCCGGGGCCGGGCCCGCTGGGCGTGGGCCGACTGCTTCGGCGGCGAGCCCCTCCCCCCCGGGGTCGTGGAGGAAGTCGCCCGCGACTTCTCGGTCTGCCTCGTGTCGCCGGAGCTGCAGGGCCGCCCGATCGCTGACCTGCGTCGCTTCGCCGGCCTCTGGCCGCACTCCTCCGCCGTCTGCACCAAGGACCCCGACGCCTGGATCGCGGCGTTCGGGAGTGCGTCGGCGGACTGACGGGCGCTCCCCACGGGACCGCACGCCGAAGCGCATCCGGGGCGCCTGCCGGTCATTCCCGAACGCCCGTCGCTGGCCCTGTCACTGTTGAGCCAACGGGGAGAATCGAACTCCCGACCCCTCGGCGTGCGAAACCGCTTGCTCTGATAGAGACCTGCTGCACCGCGCTGTGGAGCCAACGGGGAGAATCGAACTCCCGACCCGGAGTCCGCGAAACCGCTCGCTCTGATAGAGAC
This sequence comes from Deltaproteobacteria bacterium, assembly GCA_016875475.1. Classification (GTDB taxonomy): domain Bacteria; phylum Myxococcota_A; class UBA9042; order DTJE01; family DTJE01; genus VGRB01. The sequence goes on along the minus strand of VGRB01000117.1, from coordinate 99 downwards.
CTACCCGCGTGATGCACCGTGGAGCCAACGGGGAGAATCGAACTCCCGACCCCTCGGCGTGCGAAACCGCTTGCTCTGATAGAGACCTGCTGCACCGCG